>JAUHVS010000419.1 GCA_030424955.1 bacterium
GATCTACACCTCGGGCACCACCGGTGAGCCCAAGGGCGTGATGATCACCCACGGCAACATGCTCAGCAACTGCGAGGCCACCGCCCGGGCGGTGGCGGTGCGGTCCGACGACGTGCTGCTGAGCTTCCTGCCCCTGAGCCACGCCTTCGAGCGCATGGCCGCCTACTACATGGCGAGCCTGTTCAGCGGGGCCACCATCTACTTCTCGGGCGGCATGGCGCGGCTGTTCAGCGACATGGCCGACGTGCGCCCCACGCTGATGACCGGCGTGCCGCGGGTGTACGAGAAGATCCACGCGCGGTTCATGGCCAACCGGGCCCGGTCCAGCCGCGTGCAGCGGGGGGTCATCGACTTCGCTTTGCACGTGGGCCGCAGGGTCAGCCGCCTGCAGCAGAAGGGCAAGCCCCTGGGGCGGGTGCTCAGCGCGCAGTACCGGCTGGTGCAGGACCAGGTGTTCGAGGGGCTGCGGGCCCGGCTCGGGGGCCGGCTGCGGTTCATGGTCAGCGGGGGGGCGCCCCTGTCGGCCGAGGTCGCCGAGTTCTTCCACGCGGCGGGCATCTTGATCCTCGAGGGCTACGGCCTGTCGGAGACGTCGCCGGTCATCAGCGTCAACCGCCTCGAGGCCTACCGCTTCGGCACGGTGGGGCGGCCGCTGCTGAACGTGCGGGTGCGCCTGGCCGAGGACGGCGAGGTGCTGGTGAAGGGGCCCAGCGTGATGCGCGGCTACCTCAACCAGCCCGAGGCCACCGCCGAGGTCATCGACGCCCAGGGCTGGCTGGCCACGGGGGACATCGGCGAGCTGGATGACGACGGCTTCCTGCGCATCACCGACCGCAAGAAGGACCTGTTCAAGACGGCGAGCGGCAAGTACGTCGCGCCCCAGCAGATCGAGGGGCTGCTGACGGCCTCGCCCTTCATCGAGCAGGCCTGCGTGGTGGGGGACCGGCGGCCGTACTGCGTGGCGCTGGTGGTGCCGGTGCTGCACCACCTGCAGGCGTGGTGCGAAGAGGAGGGCGTGGCTTGGACGACGCCCGCCGAGGCGGTGGTCCACCCGGCGGTGCGCCGCTGCTACCGCCAGGAGATCGACCGCATCAACGCGGGGCTCGCCCGGCACGAGACCATCAAGCAGTTCGCGCTGCTCGCCGAGCCCTTCACCGAGGACCGGCGGCTGCTCACGCCGTCGCACAAGGTGCGGCGCCAGGCGGTGCTGGAGGCCTACGGCCGTGAGGTCGAGGGCCTGTACAGCGAGTCCAGCCGCGCCCGCGTGCCCTGAGCCCGGCGGCGGCGGTTGCTGCCCCGGCGGGGCGCTGGTAGCCTCCACTCCAAAGAAATCGGAGACTTTCAGCGCTTTGCACTACGAACGATCCGCCGGGATCATCCCCTTTCGCCGCGTGGACGACCGCATCGAGTTCCTGCTCGTGCACAGCGTCCTCGTGCGCAACCCCGACGCGGCCTGGGAGTTCCCCAAGGGCAGCATCGAGGCCGGCGAGACCGAGGAAGAGGCCGCGCTGCGTGAGATTGGCGAAGAGGCGAACCTGAGGGCGGTGACGATCCTCCCCGACTTCCGCGACGAGGTGCACTACTCGTACCGGCGCAACGGGCGGCCCATCGACAAGACCATCGTGTTCTTCGTGGGCGAGATCACCCAGTGGGCGAGCATCCCGGACGCCGCGCCCACCCGCGAGCACGGGCCGCACCCGCACGAGGGGCACTGGCACGTGTGGGGGGACGAGCGGGCCACCCACCGGCGGCTGTTCCACCCGGGCATGCGCGAGCTGCTGACCCGGGCGAGCTACTTCCTCCAGGCCCACGACCGCATCCACCACCGGCGCTGAGCGCGCCGGAGGGCGGCTCAGGTCTCGGGGTGGCCCACGCCCTCCGGGTGGCCCACGCTCTCCGGGTGGCCCACGCTCTCCGGGTGGCCCACGCTCTCCGGGTGGCCCACGCTCTCGAACCGCCCATCGCGCACGGTGACGCGGTTCAGCCGGTCCCCCGGCGGATCAAACGCGACATCCCCCGGCAACGTCAGGTGCAGCACGCCGTCGGTCCACACCGGCTGGGGCTGGATCGGGGGCGGCACCGCGTCGGCGTTGAGCGCCAGGGCGGCGTCCAGGCTGTCGCAGGGGGCCAGCGCGAGCAGCTGGCGCAGGGTGGGCGGGGCCAGGGTGATCTCTCCGGCGGCGTAGGCGGCGAGGGCCGCGCGGGGGCTCAGCCAGGCGCTGGCGGTGGTCTCGCGGGTGTCGTGGGCGCCGCGCTGGCCCGCGGGCGCCCGGGCGATGAAGAACCAGGTGTCGTAGCGCCGCCGCTCGATGGGCGGCGTGATCCAGTGGTCGTGCACGCCCAGGTCGCGCAGCCGGAGCTGGACGCCCTCGTGTTGCAGCACCGCGCCCAGCCGCGCCGTGCCCGCGTTGAGCTGGTCCCGCCAGGGGGCCAGCCGCTCGATGGTGGCGGCGTCGAGGTCGGCGGGCAGCAGGTTGGCCTCTTCAAAGGTCTCGCGGGCGGCGGCCACGAAGAAGGCCAGGGCGCGGGCGCCGTCGCTCAGGCCCAGCCGCGGGCCGGCCTCGTCGGCGGTCAGATCGATGTGGGCGCGCACGACGTCATCCAGCTCGTCGGCCTCGACCCGCCCCCCGGGGAACACCATGGCGGCGGCCATGAAGGCCGCCCTGTGCGTGCGGCGCACCATGAAGATCTGGAAGGGGTCGGCGCCGCTGGGATCCGGCCGCAGCAGCAGGATGGCGGCGGCGTCGCGGGGGGCCGGGGCGGCCGGGGGGCTCATCGGGCGATGCCCCGGCGATCGCAGGCGGCCTCGGCCATGGCCCGCAGGTTCACCTGGCCGCCGCTGCGGGACATGATGCCCTTCACCCCTAGCAGCACCCGGAAGTACAGCAGCATCTCCGGCGGCGGCACGAGCTTGATCATCTCGAGGTGCTCGCGCACGTACTGCCGGGTGCGGGCGTGCACCTGCCAGTCGCTGAAGTCGAAGGGCCCGTGCTCGCGCAGGGGCGCCAAGATGAGGTCGAAGTAGTTGAGGAGCACGTCGCCCGCGGGCATCTCGGTGCCCGGCTTGCCGTAGCCCTGCGCCTTGAGGCAGCGCCGGATGCCCTCGCCGTCGCGCTGCCAGTAGGCCACGAGGGTCTCGAGCACAGCGTCCGACCAGCGCGGGGCGTAGTCGCGCACGCAGCCGAAGTCGAGCAGCACCACCTGGTCGTCGGCGTCGAGCATGAAGTTGCCCGGGTGCGGATCGGCGTGCAGCACGTGCAGGTCGTGGAACAGGTGCACGAACAGGTGGATGAAGCGCTCGGCCACCCGGTCCTTTCGGTCCCGGGGCAGGGCGGCCATGGCGTCGTCGAGCTTCTCGCCCTCGATGAAGCTCATCACCAGCACGGTGCGCCGGCAGAGTTCCATCACGGGCTCGGGCACCCGCACGCCCTCGACGTCGGCGAGCAGGGTGTTGAAGCGGGCCAGGTTGTTGGCCTCGGCCAGGTAGTCGGCCTCGGACAGGATGGCGTTGCGGGCCTCGGCGATGAGGGCGTCGGAGCGGTCGCGGGTCATGAACACGCGCCCGACCTTCAGCAGGCCGCCCAGGTTGCGCAGATCGCTCTCGAGGCTGGCCTCGATGCCCGGGTACTGGATCTTGACGGCGACGTCGCGGCCGTCGGGCAGGGTGGCGCGGTGCACCTGGCCGATGCTGGCGGAGCCGATGGGCTCGGGGTCGAAGTAGCGGAACACCGCGTCGATGGGGCGGTCGAGGGCGGCCTCGACCACCTGGGCCACGGTGACGTAGTCCATGGCGGGCGCCTGGTGCTGCAGGCTGGTGAGGGCGTCGGCGAACTCGGGGGCGATGAGGTCGGGATCCGCCGAGAGCATCTGGCCGACCTTCATGGCCGCGCCCTTCATCTCGCCCATGACGCTGACGATGTGCCGCGCGTTCTTCATGGCGGCGTCGGTCATGGCCTCGAGCTTCTCGGCCTCGGTGGCGTTGCGCTTGCCGAGCTGTGACTTGAGCACCGATCCGGTGAACCGGGTGGCCAGCTTGCCCAGCTTCATCGCCCGGCCGAGCCGGCTGGTGTCGACCCGCTGTCCACGCTCGCCCGCCAGCTCGTCCCACTTCGCCATGATCAGTGCGCCCCTCCGGCCTCGTCGTCCTCCAGGCTGGGGCCCGGCACGAAGTCCCGGAACAGGGCCTCGCGCACGAGCCAAAGCTCGGGGAACAGCACCTGCTTCACCCCGTGCTCCAGCAGCTCGGCGGGCGCGCCCTTCAGCGACGGCGTCCGCCCCCCAATGATGCGCCGGACGAGGCTGAGGTGGCGGTAGCGGAAGCGTTGGAAGCCTTCGTCCACGTCCACCATGGCCTCGGTGAGGGCGAACAGGTCGGGGCGTAGGCTCGGATCGCGGTGCAGCGCGAGCAGGCCGACCCCGTGGCGGGCGAGCAGCGCCTTGAGGGCGGCGCGCAGGGGGGGCGGGCAGGCGAGGAGCTGGTTGAAGCCGGGCGACTCCTGGCCGCTGCCCCGCCCCAGCGCGGCGCGCACCACGAAGTAGGCCCGGGGCGACATGGTCTCGAGGACCCGCATCTGCTCGCCCATCAGCCCCATCAGCACGTGCACCCGCGAGAAGGTGTCGCGGGCCTCGTTGATGCGGTCCTGGGTCATCAGCCGCTCGGCCAGGGCGAGCTCCTCCAGGGCGAGCTTCATCCAGAGCTCTTCGACCTGGTGCACGATCTGGAAGGCCAGCTCGTCGTGGCAGACCCGCTCGTCGGCGGTCTTCTGCAGCGTGAGCAGGGCCTCGGTGCGAATGTAGCGCTCGTATTCGGTGGTCAACGGGGCTCCTTCGGGGCGTCGATGAAGGCGAGCACGTCGCCGGTGTGCAGCGGCTCGGTGCCGTCGGCCAGGCGGCGCTTGATGAGGGCCAGGCCCACCCACTCGCCGTCGGGCAGCGAGACCGCTGTGGTGAGCAGCCCGGCGGGCTTGCCGTCGGCCGTGAGGGCGTCGCCGGCCGCCGCCGGGCCGGTCAGCCGCACCCGCCGCAGCGCCCGGGGGGGCTTGCCCAGCGCCAGGGTGCGCTCGATGACCTCTTGGCCGGGGTAGCAGCCCTTGCCGTCGGTGATGCCCGCCATGCCGATCTCGAGGGGCGAGCCGTGGGGCCCGTACTCCGCGGGGTGGGCCGCCGCGCCGTGCAGCACCCGCAGCCGCTCCAGGGTCAGCGCGCCGGTCTCGACGGCCCCGGCGTCGGTGAGCAGGCCGCGCACGGTGGCCCAGGCGGCGTCGTTCAGCCAGGCGTCCACCGTGGGCGTGCCCAGGCGGTCGGTGCGGGCCAGCAGGCCCCACGGCACGTGGTGCACCTCGCCCGGCGCCGGCGCTGGCCAGCCCAGGCGGTCGAGCAGGGCGGGCAGGCCCGGCCCCGCGAGGGTGCGCCAGTGGTGGTCGCTGGGGGTCTGGATCTCGAAGGCCTCGCCGAAGTGGTAGCGGTCGAGCAGGGCGCTCAGCGGCGCCCCCTGGCCCGGGGCCGCGAGGGCCAGGAAGTCGTCGTCGCCGGTGCGCACCAGCCAGGCGCTGGCCTCCACCCGGCCACGGGCGTCGAGCCAGAAGGTGGGGGCCGTGGCGCCGGTGGGCAGGCCCTTGACGTCCAGGGTGCACAGCCGGCCCAGGAAGGCGGCGGTGTCGGCGCCGGTGAGGCGCAGGGTGTCCCAGCCCAGCAGATCGGCGTGCACGGCGGCGCCGCGGCCGGCCGCCAGCTCGCCGGCCGGATCGCCAGAGTGGGCGAAGGCGT
>JAUHVS010000420.1 GCA_030424955.1 bacterium
CGTCATAGGCACGGCTGACTGTCTGAACACTCAGCTCTAGCTCATAGGACAGCGCCCGATGGGTCGGAAGCTGCGTTCCGGCAGGCAAGTCGCCGCTCTCAATCGCCTCAACCAGCTTTCTCGCCAGCGAGCGGTAAGCCGGGCGCACCAGATCTTGTTTTTGTATCGGCCATTTTGTCATGATATTATCCTGAATAATACCAATACAATTGACAAGTACATTCCGATTTCGGATTGGTTTCATATGAGCATGCAACTTGACAATCGGGACCTCGAAATCCTGCGCATCCTGAGCCGCGAGGGTCGGATATCGAAAACCGAGCTCGCCAAGCGCGTGAACCTCTCTCCGACACCCTGTTGGGAGCGTTTGAAACGATTGGAGAATTCAGGGCTGATCCGGGGCTACCGCGCAGATATCGAGCTTTCGGCGCTCGGACCCAGCGTCACAATATTCGTTACTGTCGAATTGGAACGACACAGGGTGCAGGATTTTCGCGCCTTCGAAGACACGGTTATCCAGCGCGATGAGGTCACCGCCTGCTGGGCATTAGGTGGTGGGTTTGACTACATCCTGCAAGTTGTGACGAAAGACGTAGACACTTATCAACGCTTCATAGACACGCTTCTGCACGCCGATCTCGGGCTTGGCGAAGTGGTTCGACATGTGCCGCCCGCCGCCCGCCACGTCGCCATCCTTCGACAGCCCGTTGAGCACGATCTCGTACGGGGTCAGCCCCGCGGCGAGGGAGGTCAGCAGGTCGCGGTAGTACGGGAACAGGTAGTCGACGTTCGCGCGGAACGCCTGGCCCAGGATGCACTGGATGCCGTCATGCCCTGCGAAGGGCGCGTGGTAGCTCCACCCCTTGGCCTTGCGGATGTAGCCGACGGCCCGATCCTCGAGCAGGCGGCCCTGGTGGGTGATGCGATACCACCCCACGACAGTCTGGGGGTCGATCCCCTCGAACTGCGCCTTCGCGTTGGCGGCTGAAGACACGCGATCCTCCTTGGACGATGTGGGGACGCCACCCCGCGGAGGCGGGGCTGGCGCGTAGTCGAGGCTATGGATGCCCCAGCGGGGCGTCACGTCACAGGGCGTCGCGGATCGCGGCCACCATCTCGCTCGTGGGGGCGCTCCCGCCCAGATCCCGCGTCAGGTGCTTGCCGTCGGCCAGCACCCGATGGATCGCCTGCTCCAGCCGCTCCGCCGCCTGGTGCTGGCCGACGTGCAGCAGCAGCCGCACCGTGGGCACCAGCATCGGCAAGGGGTTGGCGACGTCCTTGCCCATCAGCTCGGGCGCGCGGCCGTGGATCATCTCGAAGACGGCGCAGTCGTCGCCGTGATCGACGCCCCAGACGGGCGAGATGCCCCCCACCAGGCCCGCAGCGAGGTCGCTGATGATGTCGCCGTACAGGTTGCCGCAGACGAGCACGTCGAACTGGTGCGGACGCTGCACCACCTGCATGGCGGTGTTGTCGACGATCAGCGCGCGGGTGTCGATGTCGGGGTAGTCGGCGGCGACCTCGTTGCCCACCCGCAGAAACAGCCCGTCGGTCTGCTTCATGATGTTGGCCTTGTGGATGATCGCGAGGCCGCGGCGCCCGTTGGAGCGCGCGTAGCGATACGCGAAGCGGAAGATCCGCTCGCTCGCCGCCCGGGTCACCACCTTGATGGACTCCACCACGCCCGGGTGCACCTCGTGCTCCAGGCCCGAGTAGACGTCCTCGGTGTTCTCGCGGATGACCAGGAGATCGATGTCCTGGTAGCGGCTCGGGATGCCCGGCATGTTGCGCACGTGCCGAATATTCGCGAACAAATCCAGCGCCTTACGGAGCGCGATCGAGGGGTTGATGCCCTCGCGCCCGGGGGGCGTCTGGAACGGCCCCTTCAGCGCGACGCCGTTGCGGCGGATGCTCTCCAGGCAGCTCGCCTGGATCTTGCCGGGCTCGTCGGGATCGCAGACGTCCTCGATCCACTCCCACTCGATCTCACCCCCGGCCGCGGCCACCAGCTCGGTGGTGTGGCCGGCCAGATCACGCCCCAGGAGGTCGCCGGGCAACAGGCTGACAGTACGGGCCTTCACAGGATCACCTCCTCGGCGGCGGGGAGCGCGGCGATGATGGCTTGGGTCATGTCGGTGGTGCTGGCGCGCCCGCCGAGATCGCCGGTGCGCACCTTGCCCTCCGCGAGGACCTTGGCGACGGCGCGGCGGACGCGCTCGGCAGCGACGCGCTCGCCGATGTGCTCGAGCATCATGGCGGCCGAGAGCACGAGCGCGATGGAGTTGGCCTTGTTCTGGCCCGCGATGTCGGGCGCCGAGCCGTGCACAGCCTCGAAGACCGCACAGGTGTCGCCGATGTTGGCGCCCGGTACGATGCCCAGGCCGCCGACGAGGCCGCTGCACAGGTCGCTGAAGATGTCGCCGTAGAGGTTCTCCATCAGCAGCACGTCGAAGGCGGTGGGATCGAGCACGAGCTGCATCGCCACGCGGTCGATGGGCGACTCCTCCACCTCGATGAACGGGAAGTCCTGGGCCACCGCGCGGCAGCAGTCCAGGAACAGGCCGTCGGACAGCTTCATCACCGACGCCTTGTGCACCACCGTCACCTTCCGGCGGCCACGCCAGCGGGCGTACTCGAAGGCGTAGCGCGCGATGCGGGTGCTGGCCTGCGCCGTGATGACCTTGAGGGCCTCGACCACGCCCGGCACGACCTCGTGCTCACGGCCGGCGTACAGGCCCTCGGTGTTCTCGCGGAAGACCACCAGGTCCACGCCATCGTGGCGGGTCTTGAGCCCTGGCCAAGAGCGCACGGGGCGCTGGCTGACGTACAGCGACAGGGCCTTGCGCAGGCCCACGTTGACGCTGCTGAACCCGCGCCCGACGGGCGTGGTGATGGGGCCCTTCAGGGCGACCCGGTTGCGCCGAATGGAGTCCAGCGTGGCCTCGGGCAGGGTCCCGAGCCCGGCCTCGACCGCCCGCAGGCCCGCCTCGTGGCGCTCCCATTCGATCTGCACGCCCGTGGCGTTGACGATCTCGACCGCCGAGGCGGAGACCTCGGGGCCGATGCCGTCCCCGGGCAACAAGGTGATGTTGTGTTTCATGGCGTCTCCAGGACGGGAATCGAGCGATGGAGCAAGTGAGCGTGGTGTCCGTTGGGGTAGCGCCCGGCGTCGCCGTGGGGTCGAAAGCCCAGCGCGGCGAAGAAGCCAGCCGCTGGCGCGCCCTCAGCCACCGCCAGCGTCAGCTCGCGGGCGCCTTTGTGCCGCGCGAGGGCGATGGCGGCCTCGACCAGCCGGCGCCCCAGGCCCAGCCCGCGCTGGCCAGCGGCGACCGCCACCGCGGGCAACGAGGCGTCGAGGCCGCGCACCCGCACCATGCAGAAGCCGAGGGGGCGCTGGTGCCGGGCCACGAGGGTCCAGACGTCGGGGGCGTCGAAGAGCGAGGCGATGGTCGCGCCGTACGGGCCGCGGTCTGCAAAGGCTGTGGCGCCCAGCTGGCGCACAAACGTGCGGGCGCGGTGCCCTGCGACCTCGATGGCGATGGCGGGTGGCATGCCGGTGTTGCGCACGGCGCCACCCTACACCGTCGGGCTTGATTTGCAAGGGGGTGCGGCGCCCAGGCGGGGGCCCGTGGCACCCCGTGCCAGCCCCGCTCCCTGAGGGCAGCGGCGCTCGCTGATCGGGCACCCGCGGCGCAGGGAGACACCCTGGGCCGGGCGCGGCCGCGCGCCTCAGTCGAGGCCGTCCGGCAGGATGATCAGCGTGTTGTCCTCGTCGTCGTCATCGTCGAAGTCGGCCTCGCCGGCCACCATCTGCTCGATGAGCCCCGTCGGTGGCCCGTTGGGCTCAAGCTGCACCGACGGCACCCCGGCCACCCGGGCCTCGAACACGGCCAGCGCGGCCAGGATCTCGCCCGCCAGCGGCCCATCGAAGCCCGCGACGATCTCTCGCAGGCGATGCATCGCGGGGCTCGCGATGGCCGCCGTCTCCCCCGTGTCGCCCAGGGTGATCCCTTCGCGCTCGGCGACGGCGCGCAGCACGACGGCGAGGGTCCCTGCCGAGGGGATCCGCCCGCTGGCGGACAGGGCCAGGGTCGACTCCACCACCGCCGCGATGGTGGGCGGGACGTCCGGGTTGCGGCCCCGCAGCGGTGGCGGCGGGACCCGATCGAGGAACCGCCGGAAGATCTCGGCGGTGGCCACGCGGTCGAAGGGCAGCTGACCACACAGCATCTCGTAGAGCGTCGTGCCCAGCGCGTAGATGTCCACCAGCGGCGTCGGGGCGGCGCCATCGAACTGCTCGGGCGGCATGTACCACATGGTGCCGACGTTCGCGCCCGGCCGGGACAGCGAGCGGCTCAGGTGCTGAGACCGCGCCACGCCGTAGTCGTTGACGCGGATCTCGGCCGGGCGGCTGCGATCGCCGTACAGCAGGTTGCCGGGCTTGATGTCGCGGTGCACGACCCCGCGGGCGTGGCTGTGCTCCAGCGCCAGCGCCGCGTGGATCGCGATGGTCAGGGCCTCGCCCACCGGCAGGGGCCCGCCCTGCAGGGCCGCCTCGACGGACCCGCCCCCGAGGTACTCGAGGATCAGCGCCTGGTGGCTCGGCGACTCGATGTAGTCGAAGACCCGCGCGATGTTCGGGTGGTCGAGCTCAGCCTGGAGCACGGCGCCTAGGCGAAAGCGCTCGGCCAGCACGGCCTCGTCTTCGCCGTGCCCTCGCACCCTCAGCTTGACGGCCACCGCCCGGTCGAGCCAGCGGTGACGGCCCATCAACACCGCGCTGGTCCCGCCGTGATCGAGCACGTGCTCGATCGCGTAGGGGCCAATGCGGTTGGGCAGCTGAGAAGACACGGTGCTCCCTGGGCGCTCGCCCGGCTCTCAGGCCTCGTCGTCGATGTCGCCGTCGCCGAGGGCGTCGCCCTCGTCCCCGTCCATCATCTGCAATAGCTCAGCAAAGCGGGTCGCGTCACGCCACATCTCGGGCGCGGCGAAGACCACATACCCGGCCCGACGGCCCGCGACGGCCTCGGTGAGCCGGTCGAGATCGTAGTCGGAGAAGCGCCCCTGCATGCCCAGGCTGCCCCGCAAGCGCCAGTAGATGACGTCGCCCTCGGGGAGCGGCTCGTCGTCATCCAGCGACAGCGGATCCACCACGGGGATCAGGCCCGCCTCGGCGGCCAGGGCGTAGGTCTCTTCGGGGGCGCCGGCCCAGAGACCCTCGGCCCACCAGGCCACCTGCGGGCCAGCGCGCCCCTTGAAGAACTGCACCAGCGCGGCGCGGTTGGCCGGGGTCGGCCGGAAGCTCGCCGGCGTGCGCAGCAGCACGGTGTCGGCCTGCAGCCACTCGGCGCGCTCCACGGCGGCTGCCCAGGCTGCCTCGGCAGCCTCTCCCGCGAAGCCCGCGGCCAGCAGGCTGTCGTCCAAGCGGGGCACGTAGGCGGTGCCCTGGGGGCGCTCCTCTGCCCAGCGCCGGCAGGTGCCGGGCTTCGCGTTCATCTCGGTGGGGGTCAGCTCCCAGGCCGCCAGGCGCTCAAAGTAGCGCGCCTTCGGCCCACGGAACCCAGGGCAGGCGACCCGAAGGCCCCCGCCGGTCTGCTCGGCGTCCATGTCTCAGTGCCTCATCGAATTCAGCGCCCCAGCGGGGCGGCGTACAGATACATCGCGCGGGGCGTGGCGGCGTCGCGGACCAGCGCGGCCAGCCCATCGTCCAAGCCCAGCCCTTGCATACGGAAGAGGTCGAACAGCTGCGGCTGAGCGCGC
>JAUHVS010000421.1 GCA_030424955.1 bacterium
TCGCGGGCGCCGCGCTCGCCGGGGCTGCGCTCACGGGGGCCGCGCTGGCCGGCGCGGCGCTCACGGGGGCCGCGCTCACCGGCGCCGCGCTCACCGCCACGGCCACGGTGCCCGGCGCGCTCACCGGCGCCGCGCTCACCGCCACGGCCACGGTGCCCGGCGCGCTCACCGGGCGCAGCGTCGTGCCGATCCGCACCGGGGGGGTGGCCACCCCGCCGTCCGAGAAGATCGGCTGCACCGGGCTCGGGGGCGCCTCGCGGTTGAGCCACAGGGCCAACCCCACGCCCACCAGCAGGGCCGGCACCGTCAGCCACAGCATGCGCAGCGGGCTGCGGGGCGCGGGGGCGCCCTCCGCCGCCGCGAGCATGGCGGCCGTCACCTGGGGCTGCGCGATGGTGGGGCCCGCGCCGTCCACCTCGACCCGGGTGACCTCGTCGACGTCGTGGTCGGCGAGGGCGGCGGGGGCCACGCCCAGCAGCACGTCCAGGGAGTCGCTGTCGCCCTCGACGGTGGCGTCATCCGGGGTGGGCTCCCGCGGCGGCATCGGCAGCGAGGGGCGCCCCCCCGGGGGCACCAGCAGGGCCCGCTCCGCCGAGGCCGTGACCGAGGGCCGCGCCTGCACCGGCTCGGCCGCGCGGTCCACGGACTGGATCGGGAAGCCGCCCGTGCCCATGGACGCCGCCTCGATGGCCGGCCACGAGGCGTCGATGACGTCCCCGGTGAGGATGGCCTCGAGCCGGTCGAGGAACTCCGCGGCGTTCTGGGGCCGGCGGCCGGGATCCCGCGCGGTGGTGTCGGCGATGAGGGTCTCGAGGCCCGGCAGCAGCCCCGCGATGGGCGGCTGCACCGCGTCCAGCGGGATGGCGTCGCGGGTACAGCTCCACACGATGATCTGGGTGTTGCTGCCCTCGGGGTACGGCGAGACGCCGGCGATCATCTCGTAGAGGATCACCCCCAGCGCGTAGAGGTCGACCCGGGCGTCGACGGGCTGCTTCTCGCCGGGCCGCTCCACCCCGGCGCCGCTGAGCACCCAGCCCGGCACCTGCTCGGGGGCGAGGTAGCCCGGGGTGCCGCGCAGGGCCAGCGGGTGGGTGGAGAGCTTGCCCCCCGGGCCCGACAGGTCCTTCACCAGCCCCAGGTCCACCAGGGTGAGGTGCCCGTTGCTGCGGGGGTCGAGGATGACGTTCGCGGGCTTGAGATCCCGGTGCACCAGGCGCCGCTCGTGGAAGGCCTCGAGGGCCTCGGCGATGCGCTTGGCGATGGCCAGCGCCTCGGTGACCTCCAGGCGGCCGCGGGCGCCGATCACCTGCAGCAGCGAGGGCCCTGGCACGTACTCCATCACCAGGAAGGGCAGCCCGTTGAACTCGCCGAAGTCGGTGACCCGCACCACGGCGTCGTGGCGGATCACCGAGGCGACCCGGGCCTCTTGCAGGAAGTCGGTGCGGTAGCCGTCCTTCTGCTTGGCGCCGACGTCGATGCCCAGGGTCTCGAGGTCGAGGAACTTCACCGCGAAGAGCTGGCCCAGGTGCAGGTGCCGGGCGAGGTACACGGTGCCCAGCCCGCCCTGACCGAGCCCGCCGATCAGGTGGTAGCGGTCGCCGACCACCTGCCCGAGCAGGGGGTAGCGCGCACGCTTCTGATGGGCCTGGACCTCGGCGAGGGGCTGGCCGTCCCGCGGGCAGGCGGCGGCCGCCTCGTCATAGACCGAGCGGCATTCGGGGCAGATCCACACGGCCGGCAGCATAGCCGCACCGGGTCAGGAGCGCACCCGTCGGATGACAGGGGCGCATGGGTGTGTATCATCCGGCGGTTTGTCTGCCAGGAGCCATCGGATGCAAGCCCCCGCCCCGTCGGCGATCGCGACGCTGACCCCGGTGCGCGGCCGGCTGGTCTGCCCCGCCGCCGACGCCCCTCACCTGTCGATCATCGACGACGGGCTGGTCACCTTCGACGCCGACGGGCGCATCGCCTCGGTGGGCCCCGCGCCCGCTGGCTGCGCCGTGCCCGAGACCGCGCCGGGGGCGGTGTGGCTGCCCGGCTTCGTGGACACCCACGTGCACCACCCGCAGACCCGGATCATCGGCAGCGCCACCGGGCCGCTGCTCGACTGGCTCGCGCAGTCGGTGTTCCCCGAAGAGGCCCGGCTGGCGGACGCCGCCTACGCCGCCGCGGTGACCGACGAGTTCTGTGACGCCCTCATCGCCCACGGCACCACCACCGCCGTGGTGTATGGCAGCAGCCTGCCGTCGGCCACCGACCAGCTCTTCGCCGCCCTCGCCGCCCGCGGCCTGCGCGCCGACGTGGGGCTCACCCTGATGGACCGCGACTCGCCCGACGGCGTGCGGGTGCCCGCCGACGTGGCCCAGGCCGCCAGCGAGCAGCTCATCGCCCGCTGGCACGGCCACGACGGGGGTCGGCTGCGCTTCGTGGTGACCCCGCGCTTCGCCCTGAGCTGCACCCGCCGGCAGATGCGCGACGCGGGGGATCTGGCCGAGCGCCACGGGCTGTGGGTGCAGACGCACATCGCCGAGAACACCGCCGAGCTGGCGGCGGTGGCCGCCGAGTTCCCCGAGGCCGCCGACTACCTGGCGGTGTACGCCGATCACGGCCTCGCGGGCCCCCGCACGGTGCTGGCCCACTGCATCTGGTTCGACGACGCCGCCTGGGATCGCGTCGCGGCGCTGGGCTGCACCGTCAGCCACTGCCCCGACAGCAACTTCTTCTTGGGCAGCGGCGCGATGGATCTGGCGGCGCCCCAGGCCCGGGGCGTGCGGGTGGGCCTGGGCACCGACGTGGGCGCGGGCCGCAGCTTCTCCCTGCGCCAGACCGCCGCCAGCGCCTGGGACGCCGCCCGGGTGCGCGGGGCGCGGGCCGACGCCGAGGGGCTGCTGTGGCTCGCCACCGCCGGCGGCGCCGCGGCCTGCGGGCGCCCCGAGGTGGGCCGCCTCGCGCCGGGCCTGGCGGGGGATCTGGTGGCCATCGACGTGCCGGCCTACGTCCTCGATCGAAGCCCGCAGGCGCTCTTCGAGGCGCTGGTGTTCCGCCGGGACGCCGGCCCGGTGCGCCACACCCTGGTGCAGGGCCGCCGCCTGCGCTGAGCCGATCCTGCGCTGCGCTGATTCTTTGCTGCGCTGTGCGGTGCTCGGCGGACGGCCGTCCACAGACCCACTCAGAGAGAAGGGGCAGGCGGCGCCGGAGGGGGGTTGGGGGGGCCGGCGCCGCCCGCATCAAGCACGGCGGGGCCGTCAGGGCGGGCCCGCGTCGGGGGCGCCACCGTCGGGCGCCGGGGGGTCGGGCGGGCCCGCGTCCGCGGCCGCCTCGTCGTCACCGTCACTCGATCCACCGGCCGGCAGGTCGCCACGCTCGGCGGCGCACTCGGCCAAGGCCGCGTAGTCGCTCCAGGCGCACCGCCCGGCCACACACCCACAGCCGGCCACCTGGGCCTCGGGGGCGTAGCAGGCGGCCACCGTCCGGTCGGGGTCGCAGGCCTCGGGCCCGTCATCGGCGAGCGCCCCACACTGGCGGCCGTCGCAGCCGGCGGGGGCGCAGTCGGCGTCCTCGACGCACGCGCCCCCCCGATCCGGCGCCTCACTGTCGGCGTCCACCAGGGCGCCGTCGCACGCCCCATCGCAGGCCCAGACGCCGGCCACACACAGGCACACGCCGCCGCAGGCGCCCGGGGCGACCTGGTCGGGCGCGCAGTCCGCCGCGCCCGGCTCGGGGTCTACGGGCGGCGCCGCGCCGCCAGCGTCGGCCTCCAGGCCGTCTCCGCCGCCATCGACGTCCCCCTCGAACCCCCCGTTGCCGGCCCCGTCACAGGCATCCGCGCTGCAGGCCCAGCGGCCACCGTCGGTGCAGGTGCAGGTGTTGCACGGGTCCAGCGCGGGCCGCTGCTCGCCCGGCGCGCAGGCCTGGGCGCAGGCCAGCGCGGTGCACTGCCACTGGCCCTGGTCGTCGCACAGGCAGGTGTTGCACTGGTCGTCGGCCAGGCGGGCGTCGCCGGGCGCGCAGGACAGGCCGGCGGCGCCGGCCACCGCCTCGTCGCCGGCCGTCACGCCGCAGCCCCACAGGGTCGCGGTGAGGCTCAGGGCGGCGATGACGAGGGCGGGGCGCATGGGGACCTCCAGCAGCGGACCCCCGGGGCCTATTCACAGCCCGTGCCAGCCCCACCCGGCGGGGCTGGCCCCCGCGCGGCCCCGGATCCGGCGCCGGCGCCCCCGCTTTTCCGAGGCCCCCCGACGGAATTGTGAGCCCGGCGCCCGCGCCGCGGTCAGAACATCAGGTTCAGGGCGCCCTCCACCGAGGGCGCGCCCAGATCGTCGCCCAGCCCGCCGCCCCGCACGTTCACGAGCAGCCCCAGGGTGTCGTTCAGCCGCCAGTCGGCCCCCGCCAGCCACGTGAAGGCGGTCTCCTTCGAGTACCCGGTGTCGGCGGTGCTGCGGTAGGTCAGCCCGCCCTCGTACAGGGTCCAGACCTCTCTGGACTCGTAGCGGCGCACCACCGCGTCCACGCCCACGCCCACGTAGACCCACAGGCGATCGGCGACCTGCGCCGCCGGGTACACGCTCGCGGTGGCGTAGGGGATGACGTTCCAGTCCGGGGTGCCGCGGCGCCCGCTCGACCGCCAGCAGCGGCCGCCGTCCACGGGGCCCCAGCCGTCGCCGACCTCGGCCCGCGCGACGTCGCACAGCAGGCTGTCGCCCTGGACGACCTCGATGAGCCGGCCGCCCACCTCGCCCGACAGGTTGATCCGAACCTGGTCGTTGCCCGGGCTGACCCGCAGCCGCAGGCCCCCCTGGTGCAGGCCCTCGGCGCCGGACTGGCTGTTGATCTGCGGGGCCACGCCGCCGCGCAGCGTGACGCCGAGCTCCACCTCGCCCAGGTTGAGGGTGAACAGGCCCCCCAGCGACGGCGCGTTGGCGTGCACCACCGCCCCGTCTCTGCCCTTCAGGGTGCTGGCGCCCCCCAGGCCGCCGCCGCCGCCCAGCGCCAGCCGCACGCCGTAATCGTGGGGGTCGGTGTGCTTGGGGATGGGCGCCGCAGCGATGAGGGACTGGCCGACGGTGGGCTGCTCGATGGCCCGGGCGCCGGTCTCCACCCGCACGTGGCTGGGGGTGCCACAGCCGACACACAGGGTGAAGGCCGCGAGGACAGCGCACAGGGCGGGGGCGGTGATGGGCTGACGCATGGCGGCCTCCGGTGAACGATTGACCGTTCCCAGTTACATGAGCCGTGCCAAGCCAGCCGAATGCCGTAAGATACTGGAATCAAAGGGGTTAGGAACCAGCACCCGCCCACGGTGTAGGCGGGGGTTCACAGGGGGGTGACGCCCGACGGATACGCCCCGGCGTGGGGTGGGGGCCGCCGCGGGCTAGCCGCGCCGGCGCCGGATGAGCCCGATCAGGCCCAGGGCCGCCAGCAGCCACGGGGCCCGCGGGCCCTGCTGGCCGGGGACGGCCGAGCAGCCGCCGCCGCCCCCGCCGCCACCCTCGCTGCCGCCGCCGTCAGGGCCGACGCCGCCGTCCGCGGCGCCACCACCGCCCGCGCCGCCCGCGCCGGGCTCCTCACCCACCGGGGGGATGGGCTGGTTGGCGTCCCCGCCGTTGAGGCCGATGTTGTCGCAGGCCTGGCCGGGCACCGGATCGTTGGTCTCGAAGGGGTTGGGATCGGGGAAGCCGAACATGCACGAGCCCATCACCATGGGATCGCAGCCATCGGGGCAGGGCGCCAGGGGCGTCAGATCGATACACG
>JAUHVS010000422.1 GCA_030424955.1 bacterium
CGCTGAGCTGGCCGTCGGACCAGACGGCGCCGTGCGGATCTACACCCTGGCCGCCACCTGGGTGCGCCGCCCCGCGACGGCGCCGAGCGACGCCCAGCGGGCGGCCCTGGCGGCCCTGCCCACCGATCTCACCGGGTGGGTGCTCGCGCAGGCGAAGGCGGGCGCCCTGCCCGTCGTCCCTGCCCCGGGCGGCGGCCCGCAGCCCCCCGACGGGCGGTGCCCGCCGGGCGCGCGGGAGCGGGACGGCGCCTGCTGGGTCGAGGCCGATCCCCGCGACGTGCGCCCCGCCCCCGGGGCCCCCGTCGCCCTCGAGCGGGCGCTCCCGTGGCCGCTGTCGCCCTTCAAGGCCGCCGCCGAGGGCGACAGCTGCGCGGCGGACGGCCCCTTCGACCGGTCCCGCGCCGCCATCAGCCAGTGGATCCAGCGCCTGGCCCGAGACTGCCGGCCCGGCGGGGCCACGGTGAACTGCGGCAAGCTGCCGAACGGGCTGCCCCGCGACACCCGCGCGGCCTTGGACCAGGCCTTCAGCGCCGCCGTGACGGCGGGCCCCGTGGTGCGGCACCTGCTCGTGCAGCAGGCGGCCCGCTGGCTGGGGCGCTGCCACGGCGCCCAGCTGCGGCCCATCCTGGCCCACGCCCAGGCGGCCCTGGCGGTGCACCGCCGCCTGGGGCCGACCGCGGCGCCCCCCGCCCCGTACCGCCACGCGGTGCTGTTCATCCGCCGGCGCATCGCGCAGGGCCTGTCGGCGGCCGAGCAGCAGCGCCTGCTGGACGCGGTGGTGCAGGTGATCGACGCCCCGTGAGACACACGCGGCGCAAAGCCGTGACACGCTTACCGCCGCCGCGGGCTCCTACAAATGAGACGCAATTCTCAAGAAAAAGGAGCCTACCATGCGCCGCTTCATCCTCTTGCCCGCCGCCCTGCTCGCCTTCGCCAGCCTGACCGCGTGTGATGATCCGCAGCTCTGGGACGACCTGCGCGATGTGTCGAACACCCAGAGCGCCGAGCGCAGCGGCGTCGAGCTGGCCGACATCGAGAGCGTGCAGTTCATGCGCGAAGAAGAGAAGCTGGCGCGGGATGTGTACCTGCAGCTGAGCGACGCCTGGGGGCTGAACACCCACGCGAACATCGCCCGCAGCGAACAGACGCACACCGATCGCATGGCGGCCCTGCTGGCCGAGTGGGGCGCGCTGGACCCGGCCGAGGGGCTCGAGATCGGCGAGTTCCGCGACCCCGACCTGCAGCAGCTGCACGACGATCTGATGGCGATGGGCCTGGAGAGCCCCGAGGCCGCCCTGCGGGTGGGCGCCTTGGTGGAGGAGGTCGACATCATCGACCTGGACGAGCGCATGGCCGAGACCGAGCTGGCGGTGCTGGATGAGACCTACGCCAGCCTGCGCGCCGGCAGCGAGAGCCACCTGCGGGCCTTCGTGGGCGCCCTGGCCGGGCAGGGCGTGGTCTACGCCCCCGTGCAGCTCGACCAGGCGAGCTACGACGCCATCATCAACGCCGCGGGCAGCAACGGCGGGGGCGGCGGTCGCCGCTGACCGCCACCGGCCCCCCACCCGGCCCGCGCCCCCCTCAGGCGGCGTGGGCGGGCCCACACACACTTCAGGCGAACAAGGCCGCCGCGTGGTGCGCCACGTGGTCGGCCATCACGCTCGCGATGAAGTAGTAGCTGTGATCGTAGGTGGGGTGCCGCCGCAGGGTGATCGGGTGGCCCACCGCCTCGCACGCCGCCACCAGCCGCTCGGGCTGCAGCTCCTTCGCCAGGAACGGATCGGCCTCGCCCTGGTCCACCAGCAGCGGCAGCCGCTCGCTGGCCTGGGCCACCAGCTCACAGGCGTCCCACGCCGCCCACGCCGCCGGATCGTCGCCCAGGTAGGCCCCCAGCGCCTTCTGGCCCCACGGCACCTGGCTCGGCGCCACGATGGGGGCCAGCGCCGACACGCTGCGGTAGCGCCCCGGGTGGCGCAGCGCGCAGATCAGCGCCCCGTGCCCCCCCATCGAGTGGCCCATGATCCCCCGCGCCGAGGTGGCGGGGAAGTGGGCCTCGATGAGCGCCGGCAGGGCCGTCACCACGTAGTCGTGCATCTGATAGTGCGCCGCCCAGGGGGCCTGCGTGGCGTTCACATAGAAGCCCGCGCCCTGGCCCAGGTCGTAGGCCGGATCGTCGGCCACGCCCTCACCCCGGGGGCTGGTGTCGGGGGCGACCACGATCAGGCCGTGGGCCGCCGCCGCCGCCTGGTAGCCGCCCTTGGTGATGACGTTCTGTTCGGTGCAGGTCAGGCCGCTCAACACATACAGCACCGGGCAGGGCGTGCCCGCCAGCGCCTGCGGCGGCAGGTACACGCCCACCCGCATGGGGACGCCGCCCAGCTCGGGCGACACGTGCTGCCAGACCTCTTGCCGGCCGCCGAAGCTGCCGTGGTGTTCCACGCGCTCCATCAGAAGTGGATCACGGTGCGGATGGACTCACCCTTGTGCATCAGATCGAAGGCCTCGTTGATGCGCTCGAGCGGCAGCGTGTGGGTGACAAAGGGATCGAGGTCGATCTTGCCCGCCATGGCGTCCTCGACCATGCCCGGCAGCTCGGTGCGCCCGCGCACGCCGCCGAAGGCCGAGCCGCGCCACACGCGGCCGGTCACCAGCTGGAAGGGCCGGGTGCTGATCTCCTGCCCCGCCCCCGCCACGCCGATGATGATGCTCTCGCCCCAGCCCTTGTGGCAGCACTCCAGGGCCGCGCGCATCACGCCCACGTTGCCGATGCACTCGAAGCTGTAGTCCACGCCGCCGTCGGTGAGCGCCACGATGACCTCCTGGATGGGGGCGTCGTGCTCGGTGGGGTTGATGCAGTCGGTGGCGCCCATCTTCGTGGCCAGCTCGAACTTCGACGGGTTGATGTCGATGGCCAGGATGCGGCCCGCCCCCGCCTGTACGGCGCCCTGGATCACGGCCAGGCCGATGCCGCCCAGCCCGAAGACCGCGACGGTGTCGCCGGGCTGCACCTTCGCGGTGTTGTGCACGGCGCCGATGCCGGTCGTCACGCCACAGCCGAGCAGACACACCTTCTCGAGGGGCGCGGCCGGGTTGATCTTGGCGAGGGAGATCTCGGGCACGACCGTGTACTCGCTGAAGGTGCTGGTGCCCATGTAGTGGTAGATGGGCTTGCCCTGGTACGAGAACCGGCTGGTGCCGTCGGGCATGAGCCCCTTGCCCTGCGTCGCGCGCACGGCCTGGCACAGGTTGGTCTTGCCCGAGGTACAGAACTTACAGGTGCCACACTCGGCGGTGTAGAGCGGGATCACGTGGTCGCCCACGGCGAGGCTGGTGACGCCCTCGCCCAGCTCGACCACCACGCCGCCGCCCTCGTGGCCCAGCACGGCCGGGAAGATCCCCTCGGGATCGTCTCCGCTCAGGGTGAAGGCGTCGGTGTGGCACACCCCGGTGTGGGTGATGCGCACGAGCACCTCGCCCGGCTGCGGCGGGGCGACATCGATCTCGACGATCTGCAGCGGCTGGCCCGCTTCAAAGGCGACGGCGGCGCGGCTCTTCATGGGGACTCCTGGGGGTTTGGGCCGGGGCACCGGCCCTGGGAGAGGGTGCTGGCAGGGGCAGATGCGTGGAGGCCCGCCGCGGTTCAGGCGGGACCGTACGCCGCCCTCGCAGGGCGTACAACCCAACAGGCGCAGCGCACGGGGGGCGGGCGGCTAGCCCTGGCGGCTGGCCAGCCAGTCCCGCAGGGCGTACCCGGTGCCCATGGGCCAGGGGCGGAGCTTCTCGACGGGGATCACCTTCCAGGCCGCCAGCTCGGCGCTCAGCGTGGGCTCGCCGGTCACGGTGACGTGGTAGGCGATGATCACCTGGTTCATCTGCGGGAAGTCGTAGACCCCCACGAAGGTGGGCTCGCTGGGCGTAAGGCCCAGCTCCTCCTCGACCTCCCGCGCCGCCGTGAGGGCCGGGTGCTCGCCGCGCTCCACGAAGCCCGTGATCAGCCCGAACAGCTTCTCGGGCCACGCCGCGTTGCGGGCCAGGATCACCCCGTCCGGGCGCTCCACGATGGCCGCGGCCACCGGCACCGGGTTCTCGTAGTGCACGAACCCACAGCCCTCAGCCGCGCAGCCCCGGCGGGTTGCGCCCTCGTAGGGCACGTCGGCCAGCGCCGCCCCGCACTGCGGGCAGAAGGCCCAGGGCTTACGGGGCATCGGGGTTGCTCTCTCCGGGTACGAAGTCGAGGCTCGCCGAGTTGATGCAGTAGCGCAGCCCGGTGGGCTTGGGGCCGTCGTCGAAGATGTGGCCCAGGTGGCCGCCGCAGCGGGCGCAGAGCACCTCGGTGCGGTTCATGCCGTAGGTCTTGTCGGGCACCTCGCTCACGCGGTCCTTGTGCACCGGCGCGTAGTAGCTGGGCCAGCCCGTGCCGCTCTTGAACTTGGTGTGCGAGTGGAACAGCGGCGCGCCGCAGCCCGAGCACACGTAGAGCCCCTCGGCCTTGTTGTCCCAGTGCTCGCCCGTGAACGGCCGCTCGGTCCCCTTCTCGCGCAATACGTTGAACTGCGCCGGGCTCAGGAGCTTCTTCCACTCGGACACGGTGTGGGTGACCTTGCTGCCCTTCGCGGGGTAGCTGCCCGGCGCCTTCGCCGCCTTGGGCTTGGCCTGGGCGGTCGTGCTGCCGAACTTCGCGGTGCGCGGCGCGGTCTCCCCGCGGCTGCAGGCCGTGAGGGACATGCCCCCGAGGGCCAGGGCCAGGGCCGAGAGCAGGGCGAGTGGGCGCAGCATGTGGACCTCCTGAGTCGTTGAGCGTTCGCCCCATCCTACGGGATCTTCGGGCGAGCGTTACCGGCGACGTCGCCGGCCAGGCGTGCCCAGGACTGAGTCGCGGGGGGGCGCGCCCGTCGCGGCCGGGCCGCCAGGGGGGCGCCTCGCTACTCGCAGGGGGGCAGCGGCATGTCGCGGATCCAGGCCGAGATCAGCTCGACGCCGAAGTCGTCGACCACCGTGTTGGGGATCTCGGGCATCTTGATCTCGGGGTCGGTGGTCGACATCCGGTAGACCATGATGCTGGCGTCGGGCTGCCCCGGGCTGATGGCGTGCAGCCGGCCGCCCGCGCCGGGGCCCGCCGCCACCGGCGACTTGCACACCCCGTACGCTGACGGGCGGGTCTCCTTGGCCAGCAGCACCAGCCCCGAGGGGCCGCCGTCACCGCCGGGGCGGTGGCAGTGGCTGCAGTTGGCGTCCAGATAGGCCCGCGCCCGCTGGTCCAGCGGCGCGTCCCCCGCGGGATCCACCAGCACCTGATCCGGGGCCGTGGGCGCCGCGCCGTCGAAGGGCAGCTGAGCGGCGAGCCAGGCGAGCTGGTCGACGGCCTGGCCGTCGCGCACCACCTGGCGCGCGAGCTGGCGGCCGGTGACCCCCAGCAGCCCGTTGCGCCCGTCGATCTCGTGGCAGTTCTTGCACTGGTTGGTGTTCGGCACCCGGTACACCTGCTGGATCGCCGCGCCGTCCGCGTCGATGACGTCCAGGGCCAGCCGGGCCCCCGCCACCTTGCGCACCGCGTCGGTGCCGGCCTCGTTCCACACGTAGGTGTGGCCGGTCCAGCCCGCGCCCTCCTTGATGAGCAGCCGGGTCTCGACCACCTGGGCGCTGCCCTCGGGATCGCGCCGATCCAGGGTGGCGAAGAAGTGCTTGATGACCACCGTGCCGTCGGGGAACGACCAGCCCTCGTCGGTGCCGTCGTGGG
>JAUHVS010000423.1 GCA_030424955.1 bacterium
CCCTGTACGCGCTGATCAGCGAGATCGACGCCACCCGACGCAACATCTGCACCCTGGAAGATCCCATCGAGTACCGCTTCGAGCACGTGATCCAGGGTCAGGTGAACGAGCGCGCCGGCTTCACCTTCGCCCGCGGCCTGCGGGCCATGCTGCGCCAGGATCCCGACGTGATCGTGGTGGGCGAGGTGCGCGACGCCGAGACCGCGACCATCGCGTTCAAGGCCGCCCTCACCGGCCACCTGGTGCTGTCGTCGCTGCACACCAACAGCGCCATCGAGACCTTCGTGCGGCTCTTCGACATGGGGCTGGAGCGCTACGTCGTGGCGTCGGCGCTGAGCGCCATGATCGGCCAGCGGCTGGTGCGGCGGCTGTGCACGCAGTGCGCGCGGCCGACCCTGCCGTCGGCCCTGCAGGCCGAGCTGGTGGCGTCGGCGGGCTCGGCGCCCATGGACCGGGTCTCGGTGGCCGTGGGCTGCGCGGCGTGCAACGACACCGGCTACCGCGGGCGCACGGGCATCTACGAGCTGGTGCAGGTGGACGATGACCTGCAGGACCTCGTCAAGTCGGAGCGCACCACCCGCGCCGAGCTGCGGGCCTACATGAACCAGCGGCACCTGCACGGGCTGCGGCGCACGGGCTTCGACCTGGTGCGGCGGGGCGTGACCAGCGTGGACGAGGTCAGGCGGGTCACCTGAGGGGGGGACGCGGCGCCGGGGGTCCAGCGCCCGCCGATCAGGGCTCGGGGTAGATCATGACCTTCCACTTGCTGCCCTTGCGATCGAACAGGTCGTCGGCGGACAGCACGCGGGTCTTGTAGCCGGACTTCTCGAGGGTGAGATCGGCGTCCACGGCCACCCGGCACTGGTCGCTGTTGTCGCACAGGGGCGCCTCGGCGTCCTTGACCGAGAACCGCACGCCGCCGGGATCCACGATCACCAGCACCGACTCGGCGGCAGCCAGTGGGGCGCCCCCATCGGGGGCCGCGGCGCTCGCGGGCGCGCTGGGCGAGGCGCTGGACGGCGTGGCGGGCGCGGCGGCGCTCAGCTCATCGACGCTCAGGCCCACCGTCGGCTGCACGGCGTCCTTGGCCAGCGCGTCCTCGACGGTCTGCTGGCGGGCGATGATGCGCCAGGTCACCAGCCCGGCGACCACCACCACCAGCGCGATCGCCCCCTTGATCAGCGGCGGCATGCCCGCCTGCGGGCGGCGCGGCGCGGTCTGCGCCCGGCGAGGGCCTGCGGTGGGGGACGCCACGGAGCGCAGCATCTCGGCGCCCGCCACGCCCCAGGACTCATCGGCGTCGGAGTCGCGCACCGGGCCGGGCGCGCTGGCCGGCTGGGCCCGGCCCGCCGAGGCGGGATCGGCCGGCGTGGGAGCGGCCGGCGCGGGATCGGCCGGCGTGGGCGCCCACTCCGGGGCCGATCGGGGCGCGGGCGCCGATCCCGGCGCGGGCGGGGGCGGGTCGGCTGGGGGCGGTGGGGCCGACAGGGCCCGGTCGTCCGCCTCGATGGACCGCGACACGGGCACGGCGGCGGCGTCCGGTGGGCCAAAGCTGAACTCGGCGTCGCTCAGCTGGGCGGGCAGCGAAGCCTCCAGCGCCCTGGCGTAGGCGTCGGGCAGGTGCTTGACCTGGTCCTTGGCCTGATCCTCGACGGCGTCATCCCAGGCCTGGAGCCAGGCGTCGGGCGTGGCCGGCGGGGCGTCCGCCGGGGGCGGGTCGACGGGGACCGCCCGCGACAGGTCCACCGCGCTGGGGTGCGGATCCTGCAACTGCAGGCTGCTGCCGTCGTGGGTCTCGTCGAGGGCGATGGACTCGCGGCTGGGCGCCGGGGCCGGGGCGGCCTCCACCGGCGCTGCGCTCGCGGGCGCCGGCGCGCTGCGCCGGGGGAGCAGCGCGCGGGCCTCGCGCATGACCTCGGCCGGCGTGGCGCTGACCGACGTGTCCTCAAACCCGTAGCCCGACGCGACGATCTCGAAGGCGATCAGGGCGTCGCGCGCGGTCTGGAAGCGGTCCTCGGGGCGGATGGCCATGCAGCGCTGGATGAAGCTCTGCAGGTCGTCGGGCACGGCCTCTCCGTGGGCGGTGTCGGTGACGACCGGGCGCGGCGCCTGGCAGTGGGCGACGCACATCACCCGGGGCTCGTCCTTGGGCACCGCCGGCTGGCCGGTGATCAGCTCCACCAGCAGGGTGCCGAAGGCGTAGACGTCCGTCGCGGGGGAGGTGGGCTTCGACAGCCACTGCTCGGGGGCCATGTACTTCGGCGTGCCCAGCACGGTGCCCTCGCTGCGCAGCGTGGTGTGCCCGCCGGACTGCAGCGACGCGATCCCGAAGTCGATGAGCCGCGCGAACCAGGGCCGGCGCTTGCCGGTGTCGATGACCACGTTGCTGGGCTTCAGATCCCGGTGCACGACGCCCTGATCGTGGGCCGCCGCCAGGCCGCGCAGGATGTTGCGGCCCAAGAGGAAGACGGTGGGCAGGTCGGTGCCCTTGGTCTGGTGGATGAACTCGGCCAGCGTCGGCCCCTCCACCAGCTCCATGGCCATGAAGATCAGCCGGTCGCGGGGGGCGTCGCTCACCTGGGTCTCGCCGAAGGCGAAGAGGGTGGCGATGTTGGGGTCGAGCAGGCTGGCGGCCGTGCGGGCCTCGCGCTTGAAGCGCTCCACCGAGGTGCTGTCGCCGACCTGGTCGAAGGCGAGCAGCTTGAGGGCGACGTCTCGCTCGAGCTCGATCTGCCGGGCGCGGTACACAGCGCCGAAGCCGCCCGAGCCCAAGAAGCCCGTCACCACGAACTCGTCGTTGATGGTCATGCCCAGCACGTGGCGCCGGTTGCGCGGCACCTGATCCACCACCTCCCGGGGCAGGCCGAAGACGCCGCCGACGATGCCGTGGGGGGTGGGGCAGTGGGTCTCTGCGTCGGTCAAGCCTCGGCCGCAGGTGGCACACACGCGATCCGCCGCACTCGCCGCCATTGTGTCGCCTCCAAGTGATGCAGGGACGCTACCTGTGGCGTGGGGCGTGCGCAACCGGGCGGCGGCTGACGGGGGGCGGGCGGGCAGAGGGCCGCGCCCGGTCAGCGGGTCAGGGGCAGGGGAACAGGATCTCGATCTCCTGGATGGCCGCCGCGACGTCGGGCGTGTCGCTCGCCCAGATGGCGGCGAGGCGATCCGCGGCCCCGGCGTCCCGGGCGCGGGCGGCGCGGTCGAGGCTCGGCCCGAGCACCTTGAGGTTGGCCCACTGCACCGTCGCCGCCTCGCCCTCGGCGGTGGCGAACATCGCCAGGCGGTGGGCGATCAGCACGCCGTAGCCGTGGTCCAGGGCGCTCGCGAGCTGGGCGAGGGCCTGGTCGCGCAGGGCCAGATCCTCAGCGGTCTCGGCGCCGTCCAGGTCGCGCCAGCAGCGCATGGCCAGCAGGCCGTTGAACACCGCGGCGTAGGCGTTGGCGTCGATGGCCTGCAGCGCGCCCCCGAAGCCGGCGGCGGGATCCGCGGCGGTGGGGCCGGCGCCGAAGTACGCCCAGGCCGAGTCGCAGTCCTTCGCCGCGCCGGTGCAGGTGTTGGCCTCCTTGTAGGTGCTCACGTACAGGAACCACTGGATGGCGGCCTCGATGCGCGCGGCGTTCTCGCGGGGGGCGTCGCCCACGATGCCGGCGTCAAAGGCGTCGTTGATGATGGGCAGCATCTGGGCCGGGCCGACGCAGTAGTCGGGGAACTGCACAGCGCTCTCGGCGTCCCGGCAGTTGGCGCCCTCGGGGGCGGGCACGTGGCTGTCATAGCGCCGCGCCACGCGGCTGCCCAGGCCCTCGTCCTCGACGAACAGGATCTGCGCGTCGATGAAGGCGTCGCTCGAGGGCGCCTCGGCGCTGCGCCAGAGCAGATCCCCCATGGCCTCGAAGGCCTGCACGCGGGCGATGCTGCTCGGCTCGTTGTCACCGGCCAGCACGTAGGTGCCGCCATCGCTCACGCAGGCGCCCCAGGCGTCGCCGGGGTACGCGTCGGCGGCGGGCTCGCAGGCCGGGGCCGGCGCGCCGTTGCATGAGGCGTCGAAGTCCCCGTTCAGGCCGCTGACCTGGGCCAGCAGGGTGGGGCAGTCGTCCTGGCTGGCGTTCACGATGGCGGCCAGGGCCGGGGTGCCCGCGCAGCCCTCGAGCAGGCCCGCCTGGATGTCTGCGCGGCTGGGCGCGCCGTCCGCCCCCCACGCCGCACAGGCGGCCTCGTCGATGCCGCAGACGAGCAGCCGATCCACCGCCATGTCGCAGGCGCTCGGGCCCATGCCACCCGCGCCGCCTTCGCCGCCCATGCCGCCTTCGCCGCCGGCCGCGCCCGCACCGCCCATGCCGCCTTCGCCGCCGGCCCCGCCTTCGCCACCGGCCGCGCCGGCGCCCCCTGCGCCGCCCGCGCCCACCGCCATGTCGGCGCTGGCCGAGGTCTCGTCGTCGTCACAGCCGGCGGTGAAGGCCAGCGCGCAGCCAGCCACCGCGATCAACCATCGCTTCGTCATGTAGGCACTCCAAGTGGTGTGAGTGGAGGCCGGGCGGCGGTCGCCTGCCCTGCCCTCGCGCCCCCCGATACGGGGCCACCCCGGGCACGTTACGGCCGCGCCCGCGCTTTCTCGCCGGCGCCCCCCTTGCCCCCGGTTTTCCCTTGAGCGGCGGGGGCCTGGGCCAGATGCTGGTCGTCGACCGCAGCAGACCCACCCCGGAGGCCCCGATGAGCGACGCCCCGATCTCCATGCAAGACAAGGACATCTTCGGCCCAGAGCACCGGCAGCTTCGCCAGACCGTGCGCCGGTTCGCCGAGGGGCTCGCCCCCCACGCGGCCGAGTGGGACGAGGCCGGCATCTTCCCCAAAGAGGTGTTCAAGCAGGCCGGCGATCTGGGCCTGCTCGGCATCGGCCACGACCCCGCCGTGGGCGGCATGGGCCTCGACTGGTGGTACACTGTGTGCTGGGCCGAGGAGCTGGTGCGCAGCGACAACGCCGGCCTCAACATGGCCCTGATGGTGCAGTCCGACATGGCCACGCCGATCATCAACGAGATCGGCAGCGACGAGGTGAAGCGCAACTTCCTGGCGCCCGCCATCGCCGGCGACATGATCGCCGCCCTCGGCGTGTCGGAGCCCGGCGGCGGCAGCGACGTGGCCGCCATCCGCACCACCGCCCGCAGCGACGGCGATGACTACGTCATCAACGGGCAGAAGCTGTGGATCACCAACGGCACCCGGGCCGACTTCATCACCCTGGCGGTGCGCACCGGCGACGAAGGCTACGGCGGCATCTCGCTGGTGGCCTTCCCCACCGACGTCAAGGGCTACTCGGTGGGCAAGAGCCTCGAGAAGATCGGCAACAAGTCGAGCGACACCGCCGAGCTGTTCTTCGACAACTGCCGCATCCCCCGGCGCTACCTGCTCGGGCAGGAGAACGGCGGGTTCATGCACATCATGACCAACTTACAGGGCGAGCGGCTCATCGCCGCGGTCGCCGCGGTCGCCGGGGCCGAGAAGGCGGTGCGCGACGCGCTGAAGTACGGCTCGGACCGCACGGCGTTCGGCCGCCCCATCGCGAAGTTCCAGGTGTGGCGCCACAAGATGGTCGAGCACCTCACCAGCATCGAGGCCGCCCGCCGGCTCACCTACTTCGCGGTCGACACCTTCATCAAGAAGCCGTATCAGGCGACCCGCGAGATCACGATGGCCAAGCTCTTCGCCGGCGACCTGCTGCAGAAGGTGCTCTACGACT
>JAUHVS010000424.1 GCA_030424955.1 bacterium
ACCTTTGCGGCGTATTTGGGCGCGGTGCTGGGGCCGGAGCCGAATGGGGTAGTGGGCGCGGCGATTGCGCTGATTGCGGTGTTTTTGCCGGGATTTCTGGTGCTGGTGGGCGTGCTGCCGTTCTGGGACAGGTTCCGGGCGATGGCCGCGGCGCAGTCGCTGATGCAGGGGGCGAATGCGGCCGTTGTGGGTATTCTGGGGGCCGCGCTTTATGCGCCTGTGTTTACCAGTGCGATTGGCGACATACGGGATTTCGCGCTGGCGCTGCTGTGTTTTGTGCTGCTGATGATGTGGAAGATGCCGCCCTGGGCCGTGGTGGTGATTGCGGCGATTGGTGGGGCGGGTTTGGGCGTGAGCGCGGGCTGACGCGTCACACGCCCTCGTCCGACAGTTCCAGATCCGGTTCGGGTGTTGCGGCCGCGTCGGTTGATTGGAGTTCAATCCGGTCAACGAGTTCGTCGATGGGCACGGGGGCGGCAAGGTAAAAACCCTGACCGGTGCGGCAGGAGATGGATTTGAGGAAGGCGACCTCGGCGGCGGTTTCCATGCCTTCGGCCAGCACCTCCACATTGAGGTTTTCGCCCAGTTCGACAATTGAATGGACGACCGCCTGGCGGCGCTGATCACCGTCCACGCCGGTGATAAGGCTGCCCGCAATTTTGATGCGGGAGATCGGGAAGTTCAGGATGCTGGAAATCGCGGTGTGACCGGTGCCAAAATCGTCCAGTTCAATCGGGAAGCCGCGCTCGGCGAGGTCGCGGATGTTGTCGATGATGGTTGGGCTGGCGCTGTCGAGAAGGGTGGTCTCCAGGATCTCGAGATGCAGGCAGGCGGGACGGGCCCCGGCCCGGCGGACCACGTCGCTCAACACGCCGGCGATGCCTGGTTCGCGCAGCTGTTCGGTGGAGATGTTGACACTGATGGTGATGTCCGAGTGTCCCGCGCGTTCGAGAATCTCGAGGGCCAGGCAGGCCAGGTGCAGGACCTGACGGTCCAGTTTGCCCGCGAGTGAGGTGCTGTCTATGAAGCCAATGAATTCGCCGGCGGTGAGGGTGCCGCGTGCGGGATGCTCCCATCTTGCGAGGGCCTCAAAGCCGATCACGTTGCCGGTTCCGATGTCGATCTGGGGCTGGAAATGGGCGGTGAACTCATCGCGTTGCAGGCCGAGTGTGATTTCCTGCTGCATCCGGGCCCTGTGGACGGCCTCGTCGCGCATCTGCGGCTCGAAAAAGCGGCATCGGCCGCGGCCGGCCTCCTTGGCGCGGATCAGGGCGATATCCGCGTCTTCCAGCGTGTCGATGATGTTGCTGCGGGACCCGCAGGCGGCAAAGGAGACCCCGACGCTGGCACCAAGCCGGATCTGTTTGCCACTGACGGAGATGGGGTCGGTGATGCGGTCCATGATTTGGGCCGCGATTGTGCGGATGTCGTCGTCGGTGCCTTCTTGGCCGTCCGCGCCCTTCGAGACCACCTCGAAGGGGCCCTTCCCCTTGCGAGCGGGGTTGAAGTACATGAACTCGTTGCCCCAGGCGTCCTTGGTGCCTTCCTTCATGAAGGGCCGCAGGCCGTCGGGCGGCGAGGTCAGCGCCCGCAGGCCCTCGCCCTGGCTGGGGAACTCGCCCACCTGCACGTTGTACTGGTTGAGCGCCTGCTCGATGCTCTTGATCTGGATGCGGGTGGTGCTGACCTTCGCGTTCGCGAACTGGTCCATGACCGCCACCACGATCACCGAGGCCAGCAGCCCCAGGATGGCGATCACGATCATGATCTCGAGCAAGGTCATGCCGCGCTGACCGGAACGGACGGAGCGGCGAAGGTGGTGGCGCGCGCGCATGGGCGACTTCTCCTTGGTGAGGGCGACCGGGCAGGTGCCCTGGGCGGTCATTGCACGAACTGGTTGAGCTGCAAGATGGGCATCAAGACAGCAAACACGATGATCGCGATGGTGATGCCCATCCCGACGATCATAATCGGCTCCAGCAAGCTGGTGAGGCTCGAGATGCGGTTCTCGACCTGGCTCTCGTAGGCGTCTGACACGACGCCCAGCATCTCCTCGATGGCGCCCGAGCGCTCACCGATGGCGATCATGTGTGTGACGATGGGTGGGAAGCGCCCGCTGGCCTTCAGGGGCCCCGCGAGGCTGGCGCCCTCCTTCACCTGCAGGCGGGCGTCCTCGATCACGTCGATGAGCACGACGTTGTTGAGCACGGCCTTGGTGATGTCGAGGGCGGTCAGCAGGGGCACCCCCGAGCTGAGCAGCGTGGCCAGGGTCTTGGTGAAGCGCGACACGCCGATCATCAAGAACAGCGGGCCGAACACGGGGAACTTCAGCCGCTGGCGGTCCCAGGCCTTGAGCCCCTTGGGCGTGGCCTTCCACTTGCGGAAGCCCCAGACCGACAGGAAAGCCAGCAAGATGCCCGCCCACCAGTACTCGCGCAGGGCGTGGCTGAAGCCGATCAGCAGCCGGGTGAGGAAGGGCAGCTCCTGGCCCGTGTCCTCGAAGATCTGCGTGATCTGGGGGATGACGTACACGAACATCCCGATCAGGATCAGGCCGCCCATGCCCACCATGATGACGGGGTACATCATGGCGCTGCTGATCTTCTGGCGCAGCTTCACCGAGGCTTCCGTGAACTCGGCCAGCCGGTTGAGCACCTGATCCAAGGTGCCCGACGCCTCGCCAGCGCGGACCATGTTGTGGAAGATCGGCGTGAACACCTTCGGGTGCTGCTTCAGCGACGCCGCCAGGCTGGTGCCCTCGCTGACGTCCTGGCGCACCTTCACGAGCACCTTGCGCAGCTTGGGCTTCTCGACCTGGTCCACGACGGCGGACAGCGACTCCACGAGCGGGATGCCCGCCTTCACCAGGGTGGCCAGCTGGCGGGTGAACACCGCGATGTCGGTGGGGGTGATGCGCTCGAAGTACTGCGCGATGTCGACCTCGGCCGACAGCAGGCCCTGACCTTCGGCGCGGCCCTTGCCCACCTGGGTCAGCAGGACGCCTTCGCGCTTGAGCAGCGTGCGCAGGGCCTTCTCGTTGTCCGCGTCGCGGACGCCCTTGACCTCTTTGCCGCTCTTGTCGAGCCCCTTGTATTCGTAGACCGCCACTGCTGCCCCTTACTCCAGAGACAACAGGTCGTCCTGCGTGACACGCAGGATCTCGCTGATCGAGGTCTCGCCCAACAGCACCTTGCGGGCGCCGTCATCGCGCAGGGTCAACATGCCCTTGCGGATGGCGGTCTTCTTGAGGGTCGAGCTGTCGACGTTGTCCATCACCAGGGGGCGGATGTCGTCGTCCACCACCAGCATCTCGTAGATGCCGGTCCGGCCCATGTAGCCCGTGTCGAGGCACTCTTTGCAGCCCGCCGGGGCGTACACATGCCCGGGCGTGCGGGCCATGAACTCGTCGCGGGTGTAGCCCAGGGCCTTGAGCTCGATCTCGTTGGGCACGACGGGCTGGCGGCACACCTTGCACAGGGTCCGCACGAGGCGCTGCGCCAGGATGCCGACCACCGACGAGGCCACCAGGAAGGGCTCGACGCCCATGTCCACCAGTCGGCTGACGGCACCGGCGGCGTCGTTGGTGTGCAGGGTGCTGAACACAAGGTGACCGGTGAGCGAGGCCTGGATCGCGATCTCGGCCGTCTCGTGGTCACGGATCTCGCCGATCATCACCACGTCGGGGTCCTGACGCAGGATGGACCGCAGCCCCGCCGCGAAGGTGAGCCCGACCTTGGTGTTCACCTGGGTCTGCCCGATCCCGGGGAGCTGGTACTCCACGGGATCCTCAACGGTGATGATGTTGCGCGTGGGGGAGTTGATCTTGGCCAGGCCGGCGTAGAGCGTCGTGGTCTTACCGGAGCCGGTGGGGCCCGTGACCAGGATGATCCCGTACGACTTGGTGAGCATCTCCTCCATGTTGACCAAGACCGAGGCGCCCATACCGATGTGGGCCAGATCCTTGAGGACCGCAGTCTTGTCGAGCAGACGCATCACGATGCGCTCACCAAAGCTGGTGGGCAGCGTCGACAGGCGGATGTCGATGTCGCGGCCCGCCACCTTGAGCTTGATGCGCCCGTCCTGGGGGATGCGCTTCTCGGCGATGTCCAGCCCGGCCATGACCTTGACGCGGCTGGCCACGCTGGCGTGGAAGCGCTTGGGCGGCTGCGCGATCTCGTAGAGCACGCCGTCGACACGGAAGCGGATGGCGATGTGGCGCTCAAAGGGCTCGATGTGCACGTCGCTCGCGCGGTCGCGCACCGCCTGCGAGAGGATCGAGTTCACCAGCCGGATGATCGGCGCCTCGTCATCGGTCTCGTCGATGTCGAAGTCGATGGCGTCGGCGGTGTCGTCGACGTTGACGACCTGGTCTTCGTCCATGCCCTCCAGCACCTTGGCGGCGCCGGCGCGGCGGTCGAAGACCTTGTTGATGACGTCGAGCAGCACCCGCTCGGGCACCACGACCGGGATCAAGGGGGCGTCGAAGAGCAGCCGCAGGCTGTCGAGGCCATCGAGGCTCAGGGGATCGCTGACCCCAACCTCGATGATGCGGCCCTTGCGCCACAGAGGCAGCAGGAGCTGCTCCTTCGTGAAGCTGGAGCGCAGGTCCAAGGTGAGCTCCACGTCCACCGCTTCGATGTCGATGGTGGGCATGTAGGACAGGCCCAGCAGGCCCGCCATCGCCGCCAAGACCTCGTCCTGGCGCACCACGTTGAGGCTCACCAGGGCCTCGGAGAGCCGGACGTCCTTCTCCTCGGCGTAGGCCTGGGCCCGCACCAAGGCGGCGTCAGTGACCCGGCCCTCGTCGATGAGGGCGCCGGTCAGGCGGCTGTCAAAGGGCCTCACGGCGCGTCCCCCTTGGCCTCATCGGCAGGGGCGTCCTCGGCGGCGGGCGTCGCCTCGGCGGAGGGCTCGGCGGGCGGCGCCTCGAACTCGATGCCGTCGAGGTCCTGGGGCAGGGGCGGGCCCTTGTCCTGGTTGCGCAGCTCCTGGAGCACGCGCTCTTCCTCGCGGGCGGTGATGATCGACTTGTGGATGGCCTCCAGCACGCCGTGCTTCTTGCCAAAGTCCACGCCCAGGGTCAGCTCATCGCCGTCCTTCTTGAAGCGCGCCACGAACTCGCGGTGCTCCTCGAGCTTGCGCTCGAAGATGGCCTTGAAGTCCTGGGGCCCTTCGATGACGTGGGGGGTCAGCAGCAGCAGCAGGTTGCGGCGCTCGCGCTCGCGGAGCGTGTCGCGGAACAGGTAGCCGATGATGGGGATCTCACCCAGCCACGGCACCGCGTTCTTGTTGTTGAGCATGCGGGTCTTCTGCAGCCCGCCGATGACCACCGTCTGCTGGTCGGCCACCACCACGGTGCTCTTGATGGAGCGCTTGCTGGTCGTCGGGCCAAGCTGCGGATCCAAGCCTTCGATCTCCTCGATGACCTGGTCGACCTCCATCGTGACGAAGTTGGCCGCGTTGATGCGGGGGGTGATCTTCAGGGTCAGCGCCACGTCCTGGCGCTGCACGTTCACGGTGGGCAGGAAGCCGCCCAGCCCGCCCAGCCCGCCCGCACCGGCGGCGCCGGCGAGGCCACCGAGGCCACTGCCCGCGAAGCCCGCGATGAACGGCACGTTGGAGCCGACGACGATCTCGGCCTCCTCGTTGTCGGTGGTCAGCAGGTGGGGCGTCGACATGATGTTGACGTCGTTGGTCGTCGCCAGCGCGCGCAGGATGACGCCGAAGGCCGGC
>JAUHVS010000425.1 GCA_030424955.1 bacterium
CTGCTGCAGCATCTCGTCGGCGCGGTAGCAGTGGATGTGCACCAGGCTGCGCCCGGCCAGCACGTCGGTGAGGGTGTCGAGCACCAGGTCGCGCTTGGGCGGATCCGCCGGCGGCTTGCCGTCGCCATGGGCCTGGTCGTGGCGCCACTGGTCCCACGCGAGCTTGTAGCGCCGGGCCTCGATGAGCCGCTCGCGCATGAGGAACAGGCTGCCCATGCGGCTGGCGGGCATGGCCTTGCGGCCCTTGCCGTACACCCGCTTGGGGTTCTCGCCGCAGGCCATCTTCACCCCCGTCGGCGCCCCGGGGAAGCGCATGGCCCGCACCTCGCGGCGGGGGTGCAGCTTCAAGACCACGCTCTGGCCGCCCATGAGGTTGGCGCTGCCCGGCAGCACCTGCAGGGTGGTCACCCCGCCCGCCACCGCCCGCTGGAAGCCCGGGTCTTGCGGCCAGACGGCGTCCTCGGCCTGCAGCCCCGCGGTGATGGGCGCCGTGGCCTCGTTGCCGTCGGCGTGGGCCCACACCCGGGGCGTGGCGTACACGCCCAGGTGGCTGTGGGTGTCGATGAGGCCAGGGGTGGCGAACAGGCCGGCGCCGTCCACGACGGCCTCCCCTGCTACCGCCTCGGGCGCGTCGCCCTCGCCCAGCGACTCGATGAGCCCGCCCCGCAGCCGCAGCCAGCCGCGCTCGATGCGGGGCTGCGCGGAGTTGGCCGTGAGCAGCGTGACGTCGCGGATGAGCACCGCCGGGGCGGCGGGGGTGGGCGCCGTGAACGCGGCGGGCGCCTCGGCCCGGGGCGGGTCGAGGGCGGGCCGCTCGGGGGGATCGAACGCGGGGGGGGCGGCCCCGCACGCGATCAGCAGCAGGGGCCCGATGGCGGCGAGCCAGCGGTGTGCCATGGAGCACCTCGACGGGAGGGGGTCCTCAGGCTGCCTCAGGTGGGCCGCGCTGTCCACGGCGGGCCGTGGGCCGCGCGCGGCCGGCGCGCGCGCCCGGATCAGGGGTAGTAGGACCAGTAGGCGCGGCCGATGAGCGGGTCGTTCTCGGGCAGCTCTTCGTCGCTGTAGAAGAACAGGCTCGGGCACAGGTCGGCGCCGGCGAGGATCCCGTGGTGGCGGGTGCCCACGCCGGCCGCGTTGTCCACCAGGGGCACCGGCAGGCGCCACTGGGTGGGGGCCTCGGCGAAGCCGTCGCCCTCGTTGGCGTAGCGCCGCCAGTAGGCGCGGCCGATGAGCGGATCGCCCTCGGGCAGCACGTTGTCGTCGTACACGAACAGGTCGACGGCGCCGTCGGCCTCGAGGTCGAGCAGCAGGTAGTCCTGGCCGCCGATGGTGCCGCGCTCGCCGTTGCGCACGGGGAACGGCAGGCGCCAGCGATCGGCCTCCACGTCGAACCCGCTGCCCGTGTTGAGGTGCAGCCGCCAGTAGGCGCGGCTCACCAGCGGATCACCGTCGGGCAGCAGGCCCGCGTCGTACACCACCAGGTCGAGGCGGCCGTCGCCGTCGAGGTCGAGCAGGGCGTGGGCGTCGCTGGCCGGCGCCGAGCGGTCCTGGCCGTCGAGCAGCGGGAAGGGCAGGCTCCAGCGGCTGGCCTCGGCCGCGAACCCGGCGCCGGTGTTCTCATAGAGCCGCCAGTAGGCGCGGCCCACCAGCGGATCGCCGTCCGCCAGGATGCCCGCGCGGTGCACCACCAGATCCGGGCGGCCGTCGCCGGTGAGGTCGAGCACCGTGTGGAAGTTGCTGCCCAGCTGGCTGTTCTCTTCGAGCGGGAAGGGCAGGCTCCAGCGGGTGGCCTCCTCGGCGAAGCCCGAGCCCGTGTTGGTGTGCAGCCGCCAGTAGGCGCGGCCCACCAGCGGATCGCCCTCGGGCAGGATGTCGGCGCGGTGCACCAGCAGGTCCACCCGCCCGTCGCCGTCGAGGTCGGTCAGCGAGAAGTCCCGGCCGCTGAGCTGGCCGCGGTCGCCGTCGCGCACCGACAGGGGCAGGCGCCACTCGGTGGGGGCAGCCGAGAAGCCGTTGGGGCCGCCGGGGTACACCAGCCAGTAGGCGCGGCTGATGAGCGGATCGGCCTCGGGCAGCACGCCGTCGCCGTAGACCACCAGATCCATGATGCCGTCGCCGGTCAGATCGAGGACGGCGTGGGCCTGGCCCGCGGGGCCCAGGTTGTTGTCCTGAAGCGCGAAGGGCAGGCGCCACTGCTGGGCCGCGCCCGCGAAGCCGTCGGCCGCGCACATGGGGCCAGGCCCGCCGCCGCCCGCGCCGCCCGCGCCGCCCGCGCCGCCGCCCGCGCCGCCCGCGCCGCCTTCACCGCCGGCGCCCCCGAGGCCGCCCATGCCGCCCGCGCCGCCCATGCCGCCGACGCCGCCCGCGCCGCCCGCGCCACCGGCACCGCCCGCGCCGCCTTCGCCGCCCATGCCGCCGAAGGGCTGGCCGCCGCCGGCGCAGTCGCCGCCGTCACAGGCGTTGCCGCCGCCGCCGCCGCCACCGGGCACGCAGCCCGCCAGCGCCGTCGCCAACACGCTCGTCCACATCCATGCACGCATGACAGATCCCCTCGTCCGATCGCTCGTGGGCGCTTTCTAGTGGGCCGACCGACCTGTGTGCAACCGGGGAGGCGCCGGAACGCGCACAGGCGCCGTCGCGGCAACGCCGGAGCCGGCGATTTCGGCGATGACACTGGCGATGGGAGCGCTTTTCAACAGCCTGCTAAAACCGCACGGCCACCCGGGCGCCGAGCCGCACCTCGGCGCTGGGCACCGCGTCGTCCTGCTGGCCGATGGGCACCTCGTTGACGGGCAGCGCGATGGCGGTGGTGACGGCGAGCTGCACCCGATCGAACAGGTCGACCCCCACCTGGTAGCGCTGCAGCAAGAACACGCCGCCCTGCTGGTCGACGGCGTCGGGATCCACGCCGTCGGTGTCCACCGGGTTGAAGGCCAGGCCCAAGGCCCCGCCGCCCTCGGCGATGGCCGACCAGCGCCCGAAGTGCCCGGTGACGCCGAGCCCGCCGGCGAAGCGCAGCCCCGACACGACGTCCTGACCGAACACCGGCCGCAGGTCGACCCCGGCGAAGGCGTGGGCCTGCAGGGGGCCGCTGCGGCCGCCCGCCGCCATCAGCACCTCGCTGCCGATGAGCGGGGCGCTGCGGTGGATCTCGAGCTGGGTGTCGAGGCGCACCCAGCGCGCGGTAGGCAGGCGCAGGGCCAGCGTCGGCTGAGCACGCTCCATGCCCACCGCGACGGTCACCTGGCCGGGGACGGGCGCGCCCACGTGGCTGGGCAGGTTGATGGCGGCGAGGATCAGCGCGAGCACGGGGGCACGGTATCAGGCCCCCCGGGCCGCCGCATCGCGCATGCGCGGGCGGCCCCTCACGGGGTGGCGGGCGGATCCGTGAGGGGCGCGCTCGCCGGGGAGGCGCCCGCCGTGCGCACCAGCCGGAAGCCGATGTGCTCGCCCCGCCCGCGGGGGTTCCACCAGCTGCGGCTGGCGGCGTTGGCCCACTTCGGCGTGTTCTGGGCCGAGCCGCCCCGCAGCACGCGCACCGGCTCCTTGAAGTCGGCCATGGGGGTGCCGATGGGATCGGTCACCGCCCCGTCCGGGTAGGGCCCGAACCAGTCCCAGCACCACTCGGTCGCGTTGCCCAGCAGGTCGTACAGCCCCCAGGCGTTGGGGCGCCGCTGCCCCACGGGCTTCAGGGCGCCGGCGTTGTCCGCGTGCCAGGCGATGTCGTCGAGCGGCCCGTAGTGCACGCCCGTCGTGCCGGCGCGCACGGCGTGGGCCCACTCGGCGTCGGTGGGCAGCCGGTAGCCCGTGCAGGCGCGGTCCCAGGTGATCTCGGCGCACTGAAACTCGCCGAAGCGGCACAGCGAGCCGTCGGGGCAGCCGGTGCCGGGGGTGCCCTCGCAGCCCTGCAGGGCGTAGCAGGCCGGCCGCCCCTCCTGGGCCGACAGGGCGTTGGCGAAGGCCACGGCGTCCCACCAGCTCACCCGGTCCACGGGCACGTCGGGGCCACAGGGCGACGGGCCACAGCCGTCGGGCCAGGCCGGCGAGCGGCCGGTGAGGGCGGCGTACTGGGCGCGGGTCACCTCGGTGGCCATCACCCACAGCGGGCGGGTCAGGGTGACCGTGTGGGTGCGGTCGAACCGCTCGGGGAAGGTGCTGTGGGGGTCACCGCCGCGCACGAAGGTGCCGGCGGGCACGAAGCGCAGGGCGGGCCGGTGGGGGGTGGCGGGCTGGGCGTCGCCCGGCGCCGGGGGCACCTCGGCCCGTGGCCCTGGAGCGGGGGCGCTGGCCCCACAGCCCGCCTGCCAGGCCAGGGTCGCCCCGACCAGCAGGGTCGCGACCCCGTCTGCCCACCGTCCCATGCCAACGCCCCTGCCGCTGTGTCGAGGGGGCGCACCCTGCCGGATCGGGCGGCGCCGAACAACCGCAGCGGCTGGGGCGGCGGCGAGCGCCGCTCAGGGCAGCGGCACCGTGCAGTCCACCAGCGGCTCGTCCCGCGGGCCCTCGGGGGTGGGATCGACCAGCGCGATCGGGCCGTCCGGGCCGTCCACAAAGAAGACCGGCACGGGCGCCCCGCCCGCCGGCAGATCGCACGCCACGATGGCCGGCTGGCCGGCGCGTTGCGCCAGGGCGACGCGGTTGAAGTCGGGATTGAAGCCCAGCTCGAAGCCACGGTTGGGGAAGGCGTCGTTCGCGAAGAACAGATCGGCGCCCACCCCCAGGCCCAGGCTCCGCGGCGCCGACGAGAGCAGGTTGAACACCACGACCTGCTTCAGCTCCGGGACACCCTCCGGCAGCTCGTAGCTGGCCTGGCGCCGCGCGGCCGACGTGCCATAGACCACGCTGATGGTCGGCGTCGACCTGACCTGCGCCCCCACGTTGAAGATGATGCCCGCCACGGCCCCGCCGTTGGCGTCTTCACCACTGAACGGGTCGACCACCGTGCTCGGGAAGGCGCCAAGCTGGAACGCGCCCTCGGGTCGGGCCAGCCGCCGGCCGCGGACCTGCCGGGTCACCCGATCGGCGAGCCAGACCGAGATCAGATCCAGCACGCTGCCGCTCACGCTGATCGCCAGGCTCGGCTCGTCGGCCACCAGGTTGTAGACCCGCAGGAAGGCGTCGCCGCTGGCCAGCCGGGGCCCGACGCGGGCCATGCCGAGGCTATCGTTGATGACCAACAGGCCGTCGTCGGCCCCAGTGAACACGTACGCCCGGCCGCTGGTGATCTGGCTCGGGCTCAGCGGCACGCCATAGGTGCGCTCGAAGGTGCCGTCCTGGTCGCGGTCCTCGGCCAGCCCGACCAGGCCGACCGGCGCGGGCACCGTGACCAGCTCACCGGACACGACGCCCTGGGCGGCGGGCGTCTGCACCCCGTCAAGGTCCACGAAGGCGTAGTCCGTGGGCGCCGCCCGGTCGTGCAGCAGCCCCAGCACGATCTGGCCCGGCTCGGCCGCCGGGGCCGGCTCCTCGATGACCCTGATCCGGTCGGGGTCCTGGTTGACGAGCACCAGGTAGTCGCGGCCGGGCACGAGGGCGTCCAAGGGCATGTTGTAGGGGCCGGCGGCGAGATCGAGGCGCACCGCGTCTTCGAGAACAACCTCGTCATGCACCTGCACGGGACCCCGGCCGACCGCACCGCCCGCCCGCTGCCGGCGGCCAGCCGCACGTTCGAGATCGGCGGCGAACGCGATGTCGAGACCACCGTCGCCGTCGACCTTCGTGCCCTGCTCGCC
>JAUHVS010000426.1 GCA_030424955.1 bacterium
GGTTGGTGAAGAAGTCGTAGATCTCGTTGTGGAAGAACCCGCAGACGATCGCCGCCACCAACACGCCGATGACCGCCCGCCAGAGCCGCCAGCGCAGCTCCTCGAGGTGCTCCATGAACGGGGCCCGGGAGGCCTCCAGCTCCGCCTCAAGCGGATCCGTCGCGCTCATCCTCGTCCTCGCCCCCGTCCGCGCCGGGGGTGCCCTGGGCCTTGGCCAGCTCGGCCTTCAAGCGGTGATACATGGGGTCGTGCCGCGCGACCGGCGCCGCGCCTGCGGCCTCGTCGTCGTCCTCGGGCTCGTCGTCGTCGTGCTCGGCGTCGCCGTCGGCCACCGCCGGCAGGCTGGCGGGGGACGGCGGCGCCGCGGGCAGCACGTCCTCGGGGGCGTGGGTCTGCGGCCGGAAGGGCGCGTCGTCGAGCTGATCGATGCCCCGGCGACGGCGGGTGGTGGTGATCTCGAGGGCCTCGTCGGGCGCCCCGTCGGCCCCCGCGGCCCCCACCGTCGCCGCCACGGAGGGCGTCTTGCCCCCCGCGATGGCCGCCTTGGCCGGCATGGGCTCGGCGACGACGTCCTCGGGCTCGCTGTCGCGCCAGTCGGTGAGCGGCTTGTAGATCTCGCGGCGGACGTCGCGCATCTCGTCCAGGTTGACCGCGTCGCGCAGCTCCTGGCCGGCCTTGCGCACCACCCGCAGGCCCTTGCCCACGGTGCGCGCCAGCTCGGGCAGCTTGTGCGGCCCCACCACGAGCAGCAGCACGATGCCGATGAGGACCACCTCGCCGAATCCGATGCCGAACGGGAGCATGCGCTAAAAACTGCCTTCGACCATGGCGACGTCGCCCGCATCACACGTGCACACAGGGCGCGCGGCGCGGGTGGGCGGCGTACCGCGACTGAAGGGCAACCGCAAGGCCTTGCCGCCCTCCGCCGCCAGCAGCCCGGTGGCGGGATCGATGGCCACGACCTCGATGGACTCGGGCGGGCTGTCGGTGAAGTCCACCACCGGCGCCCCCACGTGGGCGGCCTGCATGAAGGCCAGCCAGATGGGCAGCGCCACCTTGCCGCCGGTCTCGCCGCGGCCCAGGCGCCGCTTGTTGCGGTCGCTGCCCACCCACACGCCCGCGACGAGCTGATCGGTGAAGCCCACGAACCAGGCGTCGTAGGCGTCGGTGGTGCCCGTCTTGCCCGCGGCGGGCCGGCCCAGCGCCTGCGCCGCGGTGGCCGTGCCCCGGTCCACGACGGCCTTCAGCGCGGTCTGCATGAGGTAGCTGGTGTCCTCGGGCACGACCTGCGGCCGGGGCTCCCAGGCGGCCCGCAGCAGGCCGTCGAGGCGCAGCTCAACGGGCGCCCAGGCGTCATCGGGCCGGGTGCGATCCTCGAGGACGCGCCCGGCGCGATCCAGCACGCGGGTCACGAAGTGGGGGCGCGCCGCGCGGCCCCGGGCGGCGAAGGTGCCGAAGACCTGCACCATGTCCCAGGGGTAGACGCACGAGCTGCCGAGCACCAGCGACGGCTGGGCCGCCATGGGCGTCGAGATGCCCAGGCGCTCGGCCCAGCGCACGGCCTGATCCGCCCCCACATACTGCAAGGTGCGGATGGCCGGCAGGTTCATCGACCGCGCCAGCGCCTCGTGCAGCAGCACCTCGCCGCGGTACTTCCCGCCGAAGTTCTTGGGCTTCCACAAGAAGCTCGCGCCCTGGTCATAGACGGTGATCGGGGTGTCGGCCAGCGGCGTGGCCAGGGTGTAGCCCTTCGTCAGCGCCAGGCTGTAGACCACCGGCTTGAACACCGAGCCCGGCTGGCGGCAGCCCTGGAACGCCCGGTTGTACTCGCTGCGGTCGTGATCGTAGCCGCCCACCATCGCCTCGACCCGCCCGCTGCGGGGATCGATGGCCACCAGGGCGCCCTCGAGGGGGGGCGGCTGGGCCAGCCTGGCCTGCGGGCCGCTGGGTGCTGGCGGCGCCTTGGCCTTCCGCCGGCGCTTGGGCGGCGGGGCCGGCGGGAGCGCATCGACCCAGACCACGTCGCCCTCGGCCAGCGCCGCGCGCGGATCCTTGAGGGCCCCGCGGTTGCTGCGCGCCTTGAGGGTGTAGGGCTTCGCCCAGGCCAGCCCGCCCTCCAGCGGGATCTCGACGCGCAGCCCACCCACCTGGGCCGTGGCGCCCTTCGCCGTCACCCCCGTGACGAGCGCCAGCCAGGGACCATCGCCCACCAGCGCGGCCGGGCCGCCATAGGTCTCGGTCGCGGCGGCCAGGAAGGCGGCGCGCTCGGCCGGGGTGTCGAGCTGAGCCCGGGGGCCCACATACCCCTGGCGGCGGCCCACCGTCTCCAGCCCCGTCTGCAGCGCGTCGCCGGCCGCCCGCTGCAGATCGGCGTCCACGGCCAGGTGGATCGACAGCCCCCCGCGGTACACGGCGTCCTCGCCATACCGGGCCTGCACGGCGCGGCGCCCGTGCTCGGCGTAGTCGGGCGCGCCGTCGCCAAAGACGTCGTCGCTGGCCGGCTGCAGCCGCAGATCTGCCTGCCGGGCCGAGTCGGCCTCGGCCTGGCTGATGAAGCCCTCCTCGACCATGCGGCCCAGCACATACGCCTGCCGGGCCCGGCTCGCGGGCAGGTCGAGGAAGGGGTTCACCCGCCCCGGCTGCGGCGGCAGCCCCGCCAGCATCGACGCCTGGGCCAGGCTCAGGTCGGCCACGTCCACCCCGAAGTAGGTGCGGGCGGCCGCCTGCGCGCCATAGGCGCCGGCGCCCAGATAGATCTGGTTGAGGTACAGGTACAGGATGTCGAGCTTGTCGAGCCGCGCCTCGGTGCGCCGGGCGAGGATGGCCTCGCGGGCCTTGCGCACGTAGCTCTTCTGTCGGCCCACCAGGGGCTTGCAGAGCTGCTGGGTGAGGGTCGACGCCCCCTGCACGGTGCTGGAGGCCACCAGGTTCGCCAGCATGGCCCGCGCGGTGGCGCGGTAGTCCACCCCGCCGTGCTCGAAGAAGCGCTTGTCCTCGGCCGCCAGGAAGGCCTGGATCAGCGTCGACGGCATGCGGGCCAGCGGCACGACCTCGCGCCGCTCGGTGGCGTAGCGCGCCAGCAGCCGGCCGTCCTGGGCGTAGGCGTGGCTGGCCATCGCGGGCTGCCACGAGGCCACGCTCGGGATGTCGGGCAGGTCCTGGCTGAAGTAGACGTACAGGCCCACGGCGGCGGGGCCCGCGCTGAGCCCGGCGGTGACGCCGGCCCACAGCAGCAGCCGCAGCGGCCAGCGCAGCCAGCCCCCCCGGCGGCGGTTGACGATTCGAAGCGGTGGGACCACTGGGCGCGCTACCGCAGCTCGCCCGGCCCCTCGGTCTGGCGCCGGGGGGGGTGGGGATCGGGCGGCAGGCGCGGCAGCGGATCGTCCAGCATGAGCTGCAGGGGCCCGTGGATGACCGCGGCGGGCACCCCCGCCTCCAGCAGGGCGTCCGCGAGGCTGTGGGCCCGCGGGCCATGCACGCTGACCACGTCGGGCCGCACGGCGTGGGCGTAGGTCACCAGCCAGCTCAGCCGGGCCTGGGGGCGCAGATCGAGGCGGCGCCCCGGCCCCCCCACCGAGATCGACACCAGCGCAGCCCGCCGCCCGCGGCCCAACCGCGCGGGGCCCTTCCACGGCACCCCCGCGGCGTCGAGGGCCTGGGTCAGCACCTCGGCGGCGCCCGAGTCGGGGACCGACACCCGGGTCGGGCGCGTGGCGGCCTGCAGGCGCGCCAGCCAGTCGGCGGGGGGCGGCAGCACTGCGGCCGGCGCGCACAGCACGAGGTGCTCGGCGCGGCGCGGCTCCAGGGCCTCGGTCGTGGGGCCCACCACCAGCGTGCGGCGGCCGCCCTCCGTGAGCAGCAGCGCGGCGCCGCCGAGGCCATACCCGCTCGGCAGCAGCTCGACGCGCTGGCCGGCGGCCACGGATCCGTGATGAAAGGGCAGGCCGAGCACCCCCTGCCAGCGGCTCGCGAGCGGGCTGGCGGCCAGGATCTGCTGCGCCGGCGGCCGCCGCGGCGGCCGGTGGGTCCAGAACGCGGCGGGCACCGCGCCGACGGGATCGACCGTCAGGCCACCAACTCGGACTCCGCGGGCGTAGCGTGTGCGCATGGCGCGAGCATACAGGGCCCGCAGGGGTCGGTGCCCCCCTTTTCAGCGGGCCGCCACAGCGCTGACGGCGCCCAGGACCCGGTGGGGGGCGGGTTCGGATCGAACACCGAGCGCGCCAAGGGCTTGCACCCACCTGCCCGGTCGTGCATAGTCCCGCGCCAACTGCCCACCGGGGCGGGAACCGTGGTGTCCGCCACCCGGACAGGCACAGCTAATCAGGGGTCCACCCTCGGAACAGGGGCGGCCTCACCAGAACGCGAGAGTTCGACATGGCCAAGACCAGCAAGATCGTCCGCAACGAGCAGCGCAAGCAGATGGTGGTCAAGTACGCCGCCAAGCGCGCCGAGCTGACGAAGATCATGAAGGACCCCGAGGCGAGCTGGGAGCAGAAGTTCGAGGCCATGACCGCCCTCGAGAAGCTGCCCCGCGACGGCTCCAAGGTCCGCGTCCGCAACCGGTGCAACCTGACCGGCCGCCCCCGCGCCTACTACCGCAAGTTCGGCCTCAGCCGGATCGCCCTGCGCGAGCAGGCCCTGCTCGGCAACCTGCCCGGCGTGGTCAAGTCCAGCTGGTGAGATCCAGGTGTTCCGGCGCATCCGCCACGGGCGCGCGCCGGGCTCCCTGATCTTCCTCTGCCTCCTCGTCAGCCCCTGCGCGGTGTCCGCCGCGCCCGAGCAGTGCCTTACCTGTCACCCTGCTCGCCCCGCTGACGCCCACCAAGCCCTCGACTGCGTTCAGTGTCACGGCGGTGATCCGCTCGCGACCACCGAAGCGGCGGCGCACCGCGGCCTCGAGGCCGAGCCCGGTGCCCTCGACACCCTCGGGCTGACCTGTGGGCAAGGCGCCTGTCACCCGGTGGAGGGGGCGCGCGTGCGCTCCAGCGCCATGGCGACCGCCGTCGGCCTGGTGAACGCGAGCCGGCGCAGCTTCGGCGAGGGCCCGGCCGCCCGCACCGTGGACGCGCTGTGGGCGGATCCGTCGCCGTCGCCCGCCGATGACTACACCCGCCGCCTCTGCACGGGCTGTCACCTGGGGGTGCGCCGCGACAACCGCGACGACGCCATCGAGCGGGCCGGCAGCGGCTGCAGCGCCTGCCACCTGTCGCCCGCCACCGGCCACCCCGTCACCGTCGCGCAGCCCGAGGACGCGTCCTGCGCCGGCTGCCACAGCCGCAGCGGCCGGGTCGCGCTGGGCTACGCCGGCTGGGCTGAGCGTACCGACGGCGTCTGCGACAGCCCCCTGCCCTGGCCCGACGGCCGCACCCTCTGCGCCGCCCCCGCCGACGACGTGCACCACGCCGCCGGGCTGGACTGCGTGGACTGCCACACCCACCGCGAGCTGATGGGGGACGGGCGGGTGCCCCAAGGGCTGGCCGACGCCGTCGAGACCACCTGCGAGGGCTGCCACGCGGCTGAACAGGCCGCCGCCCCGGTCACGCAGGCCGATGACCCCTTCCTGGTGGACCGGCTGGCGCGCAAGGGCGTACCCCTGGACGGCCCGCTGCGCCGGGGCACCCGCGGGACCCCGCTGTGGAACCTGCGGCCCCAGGGGGCGGGCTGGGTGCTCTACCGCAAGGCAGACGGCGCCCCGTTCCCGGTGCCC
>JAUHVS010000427.1 GCA_030424955.1 bacterium
GATCAGCGAGAAGGTGGCCCGCCTCGAGAAGAACGGGGACCTCATCAAGGTGGCCGAGATCCTGGCGGAGGCCGATCCCGACAAGAAGGACGACGAGGACGAGGACGAGGAGGACAGCGAGAAGCCGTCCGTGCAGGCCCTGGAGGCCGTCGAGATCCTCGCTGATTTGGCGCTCGCGGGTCGCTGAGGGGGCGCCCCGCCCCTGAGGCCGCCCCTGCGCCGCGCCCCCGCGCCCGACCGACCCGCCAACAAACCACTGAGCCGCCTCGAGGACCTCGACCCCGCTTGGTACACCGGCACCGAGAGCCCGGCGAAGAAGGAGCGCGAGGCCGCCCGCTTCCTCGCCGGCGAGACCAACGTGCTCTTCATGTCCCTGCGCTCGGGCGCCGGCCTGGACGGCTTGCAGGCTCGTTGCTGCACCGGCGTGTTCGGTGAACTCGACTGGAGCCCTGGCGTCCACCAGCAGTGCGAGGGCCGCCTACTGCGGTCCGGGCAGACGAAGCCGGTGTTCACCTACTACGTGGCAGCCAACTCCGGGGCGGATCCGGTCATGATCGACGTGCTGGGCGTGAAGCGCGGCCAGCTGGAGGGCGTCAGGGATCCGGATGGCGACGCGGTGGTGCGTACTCAGCCAGACCCTGACCGCATTAAGGAGCTCGCCCGAGGCTATTTGGCAGGCGGCTACTCTGCACGCCGCAGAACTCCCTGCTGTGACAGCACGAAGGTAAAGTCTTGGGTGACCAGCTCGCCCATACCGTCAAGGCCAACCCAGAGCCGAAGCTGAGTTGGAAGCTGATTCATATGGTAGAGGGCAAACGGGGTGGAGTCGTCGTCGTTGAAGCCGCCTTCGCTTGGGTCTTCCGAATTCCGGAGGAACTCCCAGAACTGACCTTCACCGCCGAGGTCTTGCCAAGAAAATGTAACTGGGAGGCATGGCCTTTGAGGGCAGGGCGAACAGTTGGCGTCAACCTCTAATACGAGGATATCGCCCGCGCTGGCTCCGGGCGGATCGACGAGTTCGATCAGTGACGTTTCCACGGTCGCACTTGCAGTCACCTCGCACACGCCGCGGTCGACCTCCGCGTCTAGTGCGCTGCCGTCCACAACCGCGTCCAATGCGCCCGCGTCCACACCGGCGGCGCCATCTGGGTCAACCGCTACGCCCAGGTCCAGCATGGCGTCAAGGTCGGCAAAGGAGTCCCCAATAGACTGGTCAGAGGGCGACTCGCCTGCAGAGTCTTCGCAGCCAACACCGAACAACGCTGCCGCGAGGAAAGCGCCCTGGACGGCTAACGCACTACAACGAGCCGGGAATGCACCCATCCTATTGAAACCTCAGTGGCTACGTTCAACCCCGGAGCCGGAGTCGCCCGAACATTACTTGCTGCGCCGATCGTCAGGAAGGGCGGGAAAGGCTGCGAGGGGTTTGTGGTCCATACCGGCGTAATCGGCACTGCTGGCTTACGACCAGTAATGGGGGTGCCGTTGGCCGGGCGGCCGTCCGACGGCCGCCAGAGACCAAAGGCATGCTCGAACCCTGGAAGCTCCGCGACGATTGAAACACCGATCGTCGCATACAATCTCTCTACGTCGTTCCTCCACTCGAGGTGCGGTGCGATCGCCGCCTGGGCAGGTGCACGGCCTGCGGCGATTCGCCGCACCAGGCGGGGCCACCGTCTCTGGATGATCGCCGCCCCCGCCGACATGGTGTCCGTCCGGTGCAGCTGCGTACAGGTGTCCGGCCCGGTCGGACACCTGTCCTGCTGTCTGGCCCGGCGACCTGCGGACGGGTTGGCGTTTCTCATGGGCCCGAATGTTGCTAGAAGCGCGTCGCCGCATCTTCCCAGGAGCCCACATGGCTGCCCGACAGCATGTTCTTGCCCTCTCGCTGCTCGCCGCAGCGGGGGGCAGCCCATGGCCAGCAAGGGGCCAAATCCCCGCTGAGGCGGCGGCCGACACGCCGCCGACCGAGGCCGCGGCCGGTGCCGAGGCCGCGGCGCCGGGGGGCGTGAGCCTGTCCCTGACCGAGGCCCTGGAGCTGGCGTTGACCCGCAACTACGCGGTGCAGCTCGCCCGCCTGGACGAGCAGGACGCCGTCGCCCGCATCGACGAGGCCTGGGGCAGCGTCTACCCGCGGGTCGATCTGAGCGCGCGCTACGTGCGCAACGTGCGGGTGGCCAACCCCTTCGCAGGCTCGGACGCGGGCAGCTTCTTCGGGGGCCTCGACGCCATCGGCTGGCTCGCCTACAACGAGTCGGCCCGCGAGGCAGGCGGCCAGACCCTGAGCCTCGCCGAGTACCAGCGGCGGATCGCTGAGGGGCAGTCGGCGGCGGGCCTCTCGACCAGCACCAGCGACAACCCCTTCCTGGTCGAGAACCAGGTGACGGCGACGCTGGCGGTCACCCAGACCCTGTACAACGGCGCGGCCTTCGCCGCGATCCGCGGCGCCGAGGCCTACCAGCAGCAGGTGGGGGCGTCGCTGCGGCAGCAGCAGCGCGAGGTGGCCCGCGACGTCAGCCGCGCCTTCCACGGCGCCCTGCTGGCCGACGCCCGGGTCGACGTCATGGAGAAGGCCGTCGAGCGGGTGCGCGAGACGGTCACCGACGTCACCGAGCGCGTCGAGAACGGCGTGCTGCCCATGTTCCAGCAGCTCAGCGCCGAGGTGGAGCTCGCCAACCTCGAGACCAGCCTCATCCAGGCCCGCGCTGGGGCCGAGGCGGCCAAGGATGGCCTGAAGCTCACCATCGGGCTGCCCCCGCAGCAGGCCATCACCCTGCGCGGTGAGCTGACGGTGACCGAGCGCCTCGACCTCTCCGCCGAGGGCTTCGAGGCCGCCGTGGCCGAGGCCGAGCGCCACCGCCCCGACCTCGAGACGCTGCGGCGCACGCGGCAGCTGCTCGAGGTGCAGACCGAGCTGACGGACGCGCAGTACCTGCCCGTGGTGAGCCTGTTTGGCAACCTGGGGGTCACCGGCAGCATTCCCGATGACCGCACCGTCGCGACCCAGGACCCGATGAACCCCTTCGCCTTCGACAAGAAGACCCTGGGGCCCTTCGACGGCGCGTACTGGTTCGACACCCTGAACCTGGGCATCAACCTCAACTGGAACCTGTTCGACGGCTTCCAGACCACACAGCGCCGTCAGCAGAACCGCATCGAGGTCCGCCGGCTCGACCTGCGCATGCAGCAGGCCGTGGACGGCGTGCGCGGCGAGATCCGCGCCAGCCTGCGCGCCCTGCGCACCGCCGAGGAGCAGCTCGCGACGGTGCAGAAGAACGTGGCCCGGGCCGAGCTCAACTACGCCCACGCCAAGGCGCGGGTGGACGAGGGGGTCTCGAGCCGCCTCGAGCTGCGCGACGCCTCGAACCAGCTGGATCAGAGCCAATTCAACCGTTTGCAGGCGGCGCACGACTACCTCGACGCCCTCGTCGCCTATCGCATCGCCGTCGGCCGCCCCCCTGCGGGCCAGGCTGGCGCGGAGGCTGCCCGATGACTGTCCGCCGACTCACTCAGACCCTCGTGACGATGACGCTCTGCGGCGGCGCCCTGGTGGCCTGCCAGCCCCCGGCCGGCGGCGCGGGCGCGGCGGACGCCGGCGTGGCCGATGCCGCGCCCCGCAAGGCCCGCCGGGTGACCACGCTGACCATGGTGCCCAAGCGCTTTGAGGAGCGCCTGGAGCTCACCGCCGACATCCGCGCGCCCAACGACGCCACCCTGAGCGCCCGGGGCATGGGCACGGTCAAGACGCTGGTGGCCCTGGGCGAGCGCGTGACCCAGGGGCAGGTGGTGGCGCGGCTGGACGCGGCCGCCCCTGAGGCCGCCGTGGCCCAGGCCCGCGCGGGGGTGTCGCAGGCGCAGGCCGGGCTCGGCCTGGCCCGCGAGAACTACCGCCGCCAGAAGCCGCTGTTCGACCGCAAGATCATCAGCGCGCTGGAGTTCCAGCAGATCGAGGCCCAGCTCGCCCAGTCCGAGGCCGCCCTCAAGCAGGCCCAGGCGGGCGTGCGGGCGGCCCGCACCCAGGTGGGCTTCTACGAGGTCATCGCGCCCTTCGACGGCGCGGTGGAGCAGCGGCTGGTGGAGGCCGGGGAGCAGGTCAACCCGGGCCAGCCGGTGGTGCGCATCCTCGACACCCGCACGGTGCGCCTGCGCGCCGGGGTGCCCGAGCGCTTCACCCGCGACATCAAGGTGGGCAGCCGGCTGAAGGTGCGCTTCAACGCCTACGGCCTGGACCCCCGGGACGCGTCGGTCATCTTCGTGGCCCGCACCATCGACCCCCGCAGCCGCACCTTCGACATCGAGGCCGAGCTCGACAACGCGGACGGCGCCCTCAAGCCGGCCATGATCGCCCGCATCGACCTCACGCGGTCGGCCATCGAGGGCGCCCTGGTGGTGCCGCAGACCGCGGTGCTGCGGGACGAGCGCGGCGCCAGCGTGTTTGTGGTGGTGGACGGCAAGGCCGGCCCCGACGCCAAGCAGGTGCGCGTCGAGTTGGGGGTGTCGTCGGGCAACGAGGTGGTGGTGCGCAGCGGCCTGTCCGCCGGTGACCGGGTGGTCACGCTGGGCCAGAACGGCCTCAACGATGGCGACGCGGTGGCCCTCGCGTCGCCGACGCCGCCCCCGGCCAAGGCCGCCCCGTCGAAGGCGGCGGCGCCGGGGAGCGCGGCCCGATGAAGCTCACCGACGTCGCCATCAAGCTGCGCACCAGCGTGCTGGTGCTGACAGCCATGATCACGTTGGGGGGCATGGGGGCTTATCTGGGCCTGCCCAAGGAGTCGAACCCCTCCATCGCGGTCCCGAACATCGTCGTGACCACGATCTACCCGGGCGCGACGCCCGATGACGTCGAGAACCTGATCACCCGGCCCCTCGAGCAGGAGATCCAGGGCATCAGCGGCATCGACAAGATGCGCTCCACCAGCACCGAGGGCGTGTCGACGCTCATCGTCGAGTTCGACCCCGACGTCGAGATCAGCGAGGCCAACAACAAGGTCCGCGAGAAGGTGGACCTGGCCAAGCCGAAGCTGCCGAGCGACATCGAGGAGCCCATCGTCAGCGAGATCGACCTGTCGGAGTTCCCGGTCATGGTGGTCAACCTGGCGGCGGACTACCCGCTGAGCCGGCTCAAGCAGGTGGCGGAGGACCTGCAGGACGCCCTGGAGACCATCCCCAGCGTGCTCGAGGTGGACCTCATCGGGGGCCGCGAGCGCGAGGTGCAGGTGGACATCGATCTGCGCCAACTGCAGGCCTACAACATCGCGTTCCAGGACGTCATCAACGTCATCCGCAACGAGAACACCAACCTCCCCGGCGGCTCCATCGACGTCGATCACATGAACTACCTGGTCCGCGTGGACGGGCAGTTCGCCCGGCCCGACGAGATCGAGGGGCTGGTGGTGAAGGCCTTCGACCGCAAGCCGGTGTTCGTGCGGGACCTGGCGAAGGTGAGCTTCGGCTTCAAGGACCGCGCGAACCACGCCCGGCTGCGGGTGCTGCAGCGCGACATCGACGGCGTGCTCACCGCCGTGCAGCAGAAGGACTACAAGCAGGTCATCTCGCTCAACGTGAAGAAGCGCGCCGGCGAGAACATCCTCGACACCGCCGACGCCGTCGAGGCGGTCCTGGGCCACTTCAAGCTGCCGCAGGGCACCGAGGTGCTGATCACCGGCGACCAGAGCATCCAGGTCAAGGAGCTGGTCAAGGACCTCGAGAA
>JAUHVS010000428.1 GCA_030424955.1 bacterium
CGGACCATCGAGCGGGTGTGCGTGGACTGCGGCCTGAGCCAGAACGAGTCGCTCGGCGTGCTGTTCGCGCTGCTGGGCCAGGGCCTGATCGCGATCACCGCCGAGCCAGCCCCCGAGGGCGTGCGGGCCCCGGCGCTCCCGGCAGAGGAGCAGGCGGCGCGCCTCGAGGTGCTGCCCTTCCGCGGGGTCGACTCAACGGACGTGCGGGTGCTGAAGGGCTACGGGCCGCTGGGCTTCGTGCCCGGGCTGCCCACTCGGGAGCCGGGGCGCGATCGCTTCGCGCGGTTCCCGTTCGACAAGCGCGCGCTGCTGATGAAGTGCGGTCTGACCGTGGCGCAGAAGCGCGAGGTCATCTTCCTGTCGCAGATGCTGCCGCGGCTGGACCACTTCGAGTTCTTCGACATGGAGCCGTCGGCCGAGCGGCGCGAGATCAAGAAGGCCTTCTTCGCCTTCAGCAAGAAGTACCACCCGGACGCCCGGCGCAGCCGGGACATGGGCGCCTTTGAGCCCTACGTCGACTACATCTATCGGCACGCCGCCGAGGTGAACGACCTCTTCCAGAGCGACGAGCGCTTCCGCCAGACCTACGCGCGGGCGGTGCTGGCCCGCAACCGCGCCTACCGCGAAGGGCTCGAGAGCCTGCGCGAGGAGCAGCGGGCCGTGGAGCGCCACGCCCAGCTGCGCGAGGCCGCGGCCCGCAAGGTCAACATCCAGCGCCGGCTCGAGCGCAACACGAAGGCGCGGCGGGTGACCAGCCGGGGCCCCGAGATGGAGCGGCTCAACCGGGCCGAGCGGTTCCACCGCGATGGGATGGCCCAGTACCAGGCCGGTGACCTGGGCACCGCCGCCAACCTGCTCAGGCTGGCGGTGACCTACGACCCCAGGAACCGGGTCTACGAGCAGGCCTTCGAGAAGGTGGACCGCGAGGCGAAGCTCGCCCTGGCCAGCCGGTACTGGCACCACGGGCAGAGCGAGCAGTCGGTCGGCCGGGTCGACGAGGCGCTGGTGGCGTACACCCGCGCGGTGGAGCTGGCTCGGCTGCCGGAGCACGCGGCCCACCTGGCCCGCATGATCCTGGACAATGGCAAAGACCTGCGGACGGCCATGCAGCACGCAGAGCTGGCCGTGGCGGGCGCACCGCAGAAGGTGGACTATCTGGTCCTCCTCGCGCGAATCTATGAAAAAGCCGATCTGCTCATGAAGGCCAAGGCGACGCTTGAGCGTGCCAAGGCGCTCGATGGGCAGCGCGAAGATGTCAAACAGGCGCTGACCGCGCTGAACAAGAAGTAGGAAAGGCGGGCAGCGATGGAGCGCATCATCGGCATCGACCTGGGCACGACCAACTCGTGCGTGGCGATCGTCGAGGGGGGCAGCCCGTCCGTCCTCGCGAACAAGGGTGGCTACAAGACGACCCCGTCCGTGGTCGCCATCTCCGAGAACGGGAAGCGTCTGGTCGGCCACATCGCCAAGCGCCAGGCTGTCACCAACGCACAGAACACGGTCTACGCGGCGAAGCGCCTCATGGGCCGACGCTGGGACTCCGCGGCGGTACGGACCATGGTCGACACCATGCCGTATGAGATCGTCGAGGGCCCCAACGACGACGCGCGGGTGAAGCTGCGCGACCGGGTGTACTCGGTCCCGGAGGTGGGCAGCATCATCCTGCAGGAGATGCGGCTCATCGCCGAGGAGTACACGGGCGACAAGATCGAGAAGGCCGTGGTCACCGTGCCCGCGCACTTCAACGATGCCCAGCGGCAGGCCACGAAGGACGCGGGCCGCATCGCTGGCCTCGACGTCGTGCGCATCATCAACGAGCCCACGGCGGCGGCGCTCGCCTACGGCTTCGGCAAGGACATGGACCGCACCATCGCGGTCTACGACCTGGGCGGCGGCACCTTCGACATCTCGATCCTCGAGATCGCCAACGGGGTGTTCGAGGTGCTCGCGACGGCGGGCGACACCTTCCTGGGGGGTGAGGACTTCGACGGCCGCATCATCATGGACTTCCTGGTGATGGAGTTCGCCCGGGAGCACCAGATCGACCTCCGCCAGGACCGCATGGCGCTGCAGCGGCTGCGGGACGCGGCCGAGAAGGCCAAGGTGGAGCTGTCGGGGGTCCGCGAGACCGAGATCAACCTGCCGTTCATCATCTCGACGGGTGGCAACGAGGCGCTGCACCTGCAGAAGACCCTCACCCGCGAGAAGCTGGAGGCGCTGACCATCGACCTGGTGGAGCGCACCATCAAGATCTGCGCGAAGACGGTCGAAGAGGCGGGGCAGCCCGTCGACGACGTGCTCCTGGTCGGCGGGATGACCCGCATGCCCATCGTGCAGGAGAAGGTGCGTGAGTTCTTCGGCCGGGAGCCGCTGAAGGGGGTGCACGCCGACGAGGTGGTCGCGACCGGCGCGGCCATCCAGGGGGCGGCGCTCCTGCATGACAGCCAGACGGTGCTCCTGCTGGACGTGACCCCGATGTCGCTGGGGATCATGATCGCGGGCGGCCTGTTCAGCGTGCTGATCGGCGCCAACACCACGGTGCCGTGCTCCAAGAGCCACATCTTCACGACGGTCCGCGACAACCAGACCTCGGTGAAGATCATGGTGTTCCAGGGGGAGCACAAGCAGGCCGCGAAGAACGACCTGCTGGGCGAGTTCATCCTGACCGGCCTGCGCCCGGCCTCCCGTGGCGAGGTCGAGATCGAGGTGACCTTCGACATCAACGCCGACGGCACCGTGCCGGTGTCGGCGAAGAACCTCGAGACCGGCAAAGAGCAGGCCATCACGGTCACGGCGACCTCGGGCCTGTCCGAGGACGAGATCCGCCGCATGGCCCGCGAGAACCAGGACCACATGGTCGACGTGCGCAAGGGCGAGGAGATCGAGCAGGCCCGGCAGGACGTGCAGCGCGTCATCGCGGACGTCGAGAAGATCTTCCCGCGGGTGCGGGAGGTGCTCGCGGGCTCGGACTTCGGGGCGGACGCGCTGCACAAGGCGGCGACGGTGCTCGATCGGGCCGCCGAGGCGGTCGAGGGCAATGACGTAGAGACCCTGCGCACGACGGGTGAGGCCCTGGGCCGCACCTTGAATATGTTCAAGGGCGTGCTGCAGAAGGTCGGTTGATGGTCGACGCTGCCACTCAGGTGGAGGCTCAGGAGCTGTTGGAGCGGGGCGCCGGGCTGTACGAGGCCGGCAAGCTGTACGAGGCCCTCGCTTGCTGGAAGCGGGTGCTCCAGCTCGATCCGGGCAACGAGATCGCGGCGGAGTACCTGCGCTTCATCGAGGACAACTTCCAGATTGGCGTCGACGCCTTCATGGCGCAGCACCAGTCGCTGAGCGCGCCGCCCCCACCGCCGCCGCCCCCGGCGCCCAGCCGGCCACCCCAGGCCTTCAACGACGAGCCCTTGGGGGACCTCGACTGGTCGGAGATCCTTGAGGATCCCGCGCAGGGATCGCTGCCGCCGCCGGGCTCGCCGCCGGTGGATGTCGTCGATCTCGGAGAGCCGGACGAGGACTTCTTCTCGGAGCTCGGGCCGGGGAGCCTGACGCCGACGCCCGGCGCCGAGGCGCAGGCGTGGCAGCCAGCCAGCGAGCCCGAGGGCGCGCCCGAGGCCCCCCGGGCGCCGCCGCCGCTGGACGCTGATCCGCTGGCGATGGACGCCTCGACCTTCTCCGCGCCGGTGGCGCCCGCTGCGCCGCGGGTGGATCCGCCGCGCGCTGACACCCTGGTGAACATGGCCGCTGTGGTCACGGGCGAGGACGGCCGCGACCTGGAGCAGATGAGCGACGACAGCATCGAGGTGATGCTGGAGCACGACTTCAAGGCCTGGGAAGAGGACGATCTCGTCGACGATGGCGCGTCGGCCGCGTTCGACGTTGGCGTCCAGCAGGGCACCGCCCCCGTGGGCGCCCTCGGCGGTGTCGACGTCGACGGCTCCGGGGACGCGAGCGCGCAGGCGGATGCCTCTGACATCTTCGGGCGGCCTTTCGTCGACGCGACGCCGCCGCCGCTCCCGGCACCGGCGCCGGATGACTCGCTCGAGATCTCGGCCCAGGCGCTGTCGCCGCCCGCTGAGGCCCTGGGATCGCCGGCCCTGCGGGGCGAGGTGCGCAGCCGCCCGAGGACGCCCGCCCCCGCGATGCTGTCGGCGCCGCCCGTGGCGCCCGACGAGGTGCCCTTCGAGGTGCCGACGGCCGACGCGCTGGCCCCGGCTGATTCGGTCGAGATCCCCCTGGATGGCATGCTCGCGGCTGCGGAGACCGAGGGCTTGGCCGGTCGCGGCCAGGCGCGGACGGGGCCGACGTATGCGGACGGAGACGGCGAGGATCCCTTCGCTGCCCTGGAGGCTGCCTTCAGTGGGTTCGCGGGGGAGACCTCGGCGAGCGGGCGGTCCTTCGATGAGCTCGCAGACGCTGTGGTCGCTGCCCCGGCCTGGGCCGGTGGGGACGACGCCCTCGAGCCCCTTGAGGTCACGCGCCGCGCTCAGCCGCCCGCGCTGCCGCCCGAGGCGTTGGGGGCCGCCGCGGGCGCCGAGGGCTCGCCCATCGACTTCGACTTCATGCCGGAGCCCGCGGCGCCGGCGCTGGACGCGGTCGACTTCTCGATCCCGGCCGAGACGCCCCCCGCCGTCGCCGACGAGGAGGCCCTCGGGCTCGACTTCCTCCCCCCGGCCGGCCACGCGATCCTGGGTCATGGGCTGGGGGATGACGAGGGGAGCGACGACGAGGTGTCGCTGCCCGATGTGGACTTCGCCGAGGTGGAGGCCTCGGTGGGCCCGGGCGGCATGCTGGCTCAGCACGACGACGGGCCTGAGTTCATGCTCGACGATGACGAGATCGACTTCGGCTTCGACGAGCCCGCGCCGGCCCGGCACGCCCCCTCGGCTCCGCCCTTTGCCCTGGACGACGACGAGGACGACGAGGGGTTCGACTTCGTGTCGCCGGTGCCCGGGGACCTGGAGGCCGACGCCTTCGCCTTCGATGACCACGCGCCGACGGCGGCTGGGCTGGGCGCCGCGCCGCCCGTTGAGCGGCCGATCGCCACGCCGGCGCCTGCCGCCCCGGCTGCTCAGGCGATCCCGCGCCGCGCGTCCGTCGAGCCTGCACGGGGGCCCGGCGCCTCGGAGGGCATCGAGGCGCTGCTCCGGGCCGGGCTGGCCGACATTGAGGCCATCGAGAGCGGCACCGGCGAGACCCGCAGCGAGGATGTGCGCCAGCTGATCAAGGCGCCCCCGGCCGACGCTGACTTTGACGCCATGATGGCCGAGGCCCGTCGCCGCCAGCAGGCGGGCGACTTCTCGGGCTCGACGGAGCTGGTGGAGCAGGTGCTCGCCGGCGAGCCGGATCACGCCGAGGCGCAGCGCTACCTGGCCGAGAACACGACCCGGTTGCTCGCGATGTACCGCTCGCGGCTGGGGCGCCTGTCGAAGGTGCCCAAGCTGAAGCTGCGGCCGCAGGAGATCATCTGGCAGTCGCTGGATCACCGGGCGGGCTTCGTGCTGGCCCAGGTGGACGGGATGACCTGCTACGAGGACATCATCGAGATCGCCGGCATGAGCGAGATCGAGGCCACCCGCATCCTCGCGCGGCTGGTCGAGCACGGCGTCATCGGCTGAGGGGGGCCGCCCGGCGAGCGGGCGGCCTCAGGCTCACGGGCCGGGCGGCGGCGCCCGCCGGGACCGCTCCAGCCCCGAGATCCAGTTGACC
>JAUHVS010000429.1 GCA_030424955.1 bacterium
AGGCCCTGGACCTGCTCCACGTGCACTACGCGGTGCCCCACGCCACCAGCGCGTGGATGGCCGCCGACGTGCTCGGCGCCGCCCGCCCGCAGATCATCACCACCCTGCACGGCACCGACATCACCCTGGTGGGGGCCGATCCCAGCTACCTGCCCATCACCCGCCACAGCGTGCTGCGCAGCGACGCGGTGACCGCCCCGTCGGCCTTCCTGCGCGACGAGACCTGGCGGCGGCTGGACCTGGCGCCCGACGCCGTGCCCATCGACGTCATCCCCAACTTCGTGGACGCCGATCGCTTCCGCCCGGCCGACGGCCCCGCGCGGCCCCGGCTGACGGCGCTGTTCGGCCCCGAGGCCGCCCACGTGCCCACCATCGTGCACGTCTCGAACTTCCGCCCCGTGAAGCGCGTGGACCTGGTGGTGGCGGCCTTCGCCCGCCTCGCGGCGCAGACCCCGGCCTTCCTGCTGCTCATCGGCGACGGCCCCGAGCGCGCCCCCGTCGAGGTCGCCCTGCGGCAGCAAGGGCTGTGGGACCGGGTGCGGCTGATCGGCAAGCAGCAGCACTTCGAGGCCCTGCTGCGCGAGTGCGCGCTGTTCTGGCTGCCGAGCGAGACCGAGAGCTTCGGGCTGGCGGCCCTGGAGGCCCTGGCGAGCGGCGTGCCCGTGGTCGCGAGCGACGTGGGCGGGCTGCCCGAGGTGGTGCGCCAAGGCGAGACGGGCTGGCTCGTGCCGGCGGGCGACGCCGAGGCCATGGCCGCGCGCAGCCTGGCCCTCGTCCACAATCCGGCGCAGCACGCCGCGTTTGGGGCCGCGGCCCGCGCGGACGCCCTCGCCCGCTACCGGCCCGAGCCCGCGGTGGACGCCTACGAGGCCCTCTACCGGCGGGTCCTGGCCGACGCCGGGGCCGCCTGACCTGGGCGCCGAGGCGCCCCGGCTCACGGGCCCGGGCTCAGGTCGCGGTCAGCGCGCCATGAGCCGGGCGACCGCCTCGACCCCAGCCGCGAAGGCCTGCTCGTTGAGGGGCAGCAGCTCGGGCTTCTTGGCCAGGTGCCGCGCCAGCGCCGTGCGCAGGGTGGCGGGCGGGAACAGCCCGGTCGCCGCCTGCAGCGCCCCCAGGGCCACCACGTTCTTCACCACCGCCGCGCCCAGGTCGTGGGCCAGCCGCGCGAAGGGCACGCCCAGCACCCGCACGCCCTCGGCCACCGCGGGGGGCGCCTCGGCGACGGTGCTGTCGTACAGGATCACCCCGCCGGGCCGCACGGACGGCCCGAACTTGCGCAGGCTCAGCGCGTTGAAGGCCAGCAGCACGTGCGGATCGGGCGACGCCGGCGACAGCACCTCCTCGCGGGCGATGTGCACGTCGGCGTACGACGTGCCCCCCCGGGACTCCGGCCCGTAGCTGGGGATGTGCGTCGCGTCGAAGCCCTCGCGGATGCCCGCCTCGGTGAGCAGCGCGGCCACGGTCTGCGCGCCGTCGCCCCCGGCCCCGGCCAGCTTCAGCGACACGTCGTCGGCGTCCAGGTGCACCGGGAACCCCGCGGCGTGCCGCTCAGGGTGGTCGGGGCTCGCGCCGATCTGCCCCATGAGCAGCTCAGGGTCGAAGCTCGGCCGGTGCCACTCGCGGGGCGTCGCGTCAGCCGAGGTGTCCTTCTTCACGCCCAGGGTGAACACCGGCGCCATGTTCGCCTTCACCCAGGCCTGGGCCTCGACGGGGTCCAGCTTGAGCTGCACGGGGCACTCGCTGAGCACCTCGACGAACGAGAAGCCCTTGTGCTCGACCTGCAGCCGCAGCGCCTTCTCGATGGCCTTGCGCGCCTTCACCCGCTGCTTGTTGTCGTACAGCGCCACCCGCTCCACGTAGATGGGCCCGTCGAGCTGCGCCATGAGCTCGGCCACCTTCAGCGGCTGGCCCGCGAACGTCGTGCGGCCCTCGGGGGTGGTGGCGGTCTTCTGCCCGATGAGGGTGGTGGGGGCCATCTGCCCGCCGGTCATGGCGTAGGTGGCGTTGTTGATGAAGATCACCGACAGCGGCAGCCCCATCTGGGCGGCGTGCATGATCTCGGCGAGCCCGATGGAGGCCAGATCGCCGTCGCCCTGGTAGCTGATGACGATGGACTCGGGGTTGGCCAGCTTGTGGCCCAGCGCCACCGCCGGCGCCCGCCCGTGGGCCGCCTGCGAGTTGCCCACGTCGAAGTAGTAGTACATGAACACCGCGCAGCCGACGGGCGAGATGGCCACGGTGCGGTCCTGGATGCCCAGGGCCTCGATGGCCTCGCCCAGGTAGCGGTGCGCGAGCCCGTGGCCGCAGCCCGGGCAGTAGTGGGTGCTGTGGGCCTTGAGGCCCTCGCCGTGGGCGTGGCGCTCGAAGTTCTCGTAGAAGACGGTCATCGGGCGCCCTCCTGCCGCAGCACGGCCTGCACGATCTCGTCGGGTTGGGGCAGCACGCCGCCGGTGTGCTGCACGTGCTCGATGGGCGGGTGCGCCACCCCGGCGTGGCTCAGGGCCAGCCGCAGCTCGTCCTCGAGCTGACCCAGGCTGGCCTCGACCACCATCAGCCGCCGCGCCTGGGGCAGCAGCGCCGCCAGGGCGTCCATGGGGAACGGCCACAGGGTCACCGGGCGGAACAGCCCGGCCTTCACGCCCTGCGCCCGCAGCCGCTGCACCGCCGCCTTGGCCATGCGCGCGGGGGTGTTCGCCGCCAGCAGCAGCACCTCGGCGTCCTCGCAGCGGAAGCTGTCGCTGCGCTGCTCGTTGGCGGTCATGCGGTCGTACTTGGCCTGTAGCTCGAGGTTGCGGGCCTCGAGATCGGCCTCGCCCAGCTCGATGGAGCTGATGAGGTTGCGGCGGTGCTCGCGGTCGCCATACACGGCCCACGCGGGCAGCCCGGGCTCCACCAGGTGGTCGGGCAGCGCCACCTTGCCGGTCACCTGCCCCAGGTAGCCGTCGCCCAGCACCACCACCGGGTTGCGGTAGGCGAAGGCCAGGTCGAAGGCCAGCATGGTGAGGTCCAGCATCTCCTGCGGGTTGGCCGGCGCCAGCACGATGGCGTGGGTGTTGCCGTGCCCCAGGCCGCGGCACACCAGGCGGATGTCGGACTGCGCCGGGCCGATGTTCCCGAGCCCCGGGCCGCCCCGCATGATGTTCACGATGACCCCGGGCACCTCGGCCCCGATCATGTACGACACGCCCTCGAGCATCAGGCTGAGGCCCGGCGACGACGTGAAGGTCATGGTGCGCAGGCCGGCGCCGCCGCAGCCGTACATGTGGTTGATGGTGGCGACCTCGCTGCAGGCCTGCACGAACACGCCCTCCAGCCCCGGCAGCACCTTGGCCATCAGCTCAGCGCCCTCGGTCGAGGGCGTGATCGGGTAGCCGAAGAAGTGCCGGCAGCCCGCCAGCAGCGCGCCGATGGCCGACGCGTAGGTGCCCTTGATGATCAGCGGGGCCAGGTCGCTGGGCAGCGGGATCAACCGGCTGGGGCGGTCCACCGCCACCGGCGCGCTGCTCTCGCGGCGCGGCCCGAAGTGCTCCTTGGGATCGCTCAGCTCCCAGGCGTGCTGCTCGTCATCGGGGTGCAGCCCGAAGGGCTCGGGGCAGGCCTCGTAGCACAGGCCGCAGGCCGTGCAGGCCTCGAGATCCAGCGTGACGGGCACCAGCCCGCTGAGGGGATCGATCGCGGTCCCCGGTTCGATGCAGTGCTTGGGGCACGCGTCGACGCAGCGGCCGCAGCCTTTGCAATACGCTGAGGTCAGGTGGGGGTGCGGGGCATCGGGCCGGGCTCGTGGGCTCATCGGCGCCTCCATGACTGAGGGCTCGCAGGACAACCGACCCTCCATCGGAGTCGGCCCCCGCAAACCTGAGCCTGGGTCCACCAATGTCGCGGGCCATATCCGACGGGGGCGTCGGTCGCTGTGGGGCCGGGTCCCCCGCCGGGGGCGGGCTCAGCGGCGGGCGAGCAGCCCGTCCATCACCGCGCACGCCTCGGCGTGCAGGGCCTCGATCTGCTCGGCCTTGCGGTCGGGATCGAGGGGCGGCGGCACGATGGGGGGCGCCACGAAGTGGGTCAGCGCCACCTTGCGCGGCAGCACCGTGGGGCCCCGGCCCCGCACCACCGCCAGGGGCAGCTTGCGCTGCTTGTAGGCCAGCTTCGTCAGGGGCGTCTCGTAGACCGTGTACAGATCGTCCGCCGCCGGGCAGGCCGCCAGCACCAAGGGCACCTGCGCCTCCAAGGCCAGCCGCACAAAGCCCCGCCGCTTCGCCCACACGTGGGTGCGCGCCTGGGTGCTCGGGCGCAGGCCCTCGCGCATGCCGCCCGGGGCGACGTACATCAGGTGGCCCTCGGCCAGCAGGCGGCGCCCGTTGTGGGGGTTCGCCGGCCGGATGCCCGCGTGCCAGCCAAGCTGCCGCAGCCCGGGCACCTTGAAGATGAGGTTGTCGCCCAGCCCCACCCCCACCCGCCCGGTGCGCTCGTAGATCGCGTGGGCCAGCAGGAAGCCGTCGTAGGTGGCGAAGGTGTGGTGCACGACCACGAGCACGGCCCCCTGGGCGGGGACGTGGGCCAGGCCCTCCACGCGGTGGCTGTGGAACCGCCGCAGCGGCGGGGCCGCGAGGCGAAAGGCGTTGAGCACCCGCGGGTGCACGAGCGCGGGCGGCAGCGCCTGGTCGGCCGCAGGGGTCGCGCCGCCCGCCATCAGAACCGCACCAGCACGCCGCCGGGCGTGGGCACCACCCGCGCGCTCGGGCTGCCGCCGTCCGCCACCAGCAGGTAGATCATGGTGCCCAGGGCCGCCGCGCCCACGCTGTAGCCCACGATGGCCAGCGTGCGCCGGGTCTCGTAGGTCGACTGCGCCTCGTCCCGCGCGCGGCCCGGGTCCAGCCCGTCCACGGTGTCGGACGCGTCCAGCGCCAGCAGGTGCATGCCCAGGCCGGCGCCCACCGCCACCACCGCGCCCCCGGCCGCGACCCACGGCCACGGCCCGGGCCCGGATCGGGCGCGCTGCGGGGCCGCCCGGCGGGGCCGCATGGTCAGCAGCATCCGCGCCGTCTGCCCGGGCTGAACGGCCACCTCGCGGCTCACCGGCAGGTAGCCCTCGGCGAGCACCCGCACCGCGTAGGTGCCGGGCTTCACGGTGTCCCAGTGCCAGGGGCAGTCGCCCTCGGGGAAGCCGTCGACGATGACCGTGCCCGCCACGCCCCCGCAGTCGATCTCGAGGCCTCCGCTGCGCTGCCCCGCCAGGCGGGTGAGCGCCTCGCGCGCCTTGCGGCGGCGGTCGCCGGTGTCGCTGGTCTTCAGGTAGCGGTCGTAGGCGGCGGCCGCGGCGTCGGCCTTGCCCATCTCCTCGAACACCCGGGCGATGTTGTAGCGGATCACCGCCTGGGCCGGCAGGCCCTCGGCCAGGGGCTCGGCCCCGCGCAGGGCGATGAGCGCCGCCTCGAAGTCCTTCGCCTTGAAGTGCTCGGTGGCGATGTCGACGTAGCGCTGCACCCGCACCGCCCGGGCCGCCGGATCGCCGGGCGCCGCCACCGCCGCGCCGGGCACCAGCGTCACCGCCGGCGCGGCCGCGAGCGCCGCGCCGAGGGCCACCAGCGCCGCCTGCGCCCACCTCATGCCGTCCCGCCGCAATCCCACAGTGCCCCCTGACGCCGCGATCGCCGTCCGCCCACCGGGCGCGGCCCGTCGGCGGGATACCGCCCGG
>JAUHVS010000430.1 GCA_030424955.1 bacterium
GGGGCGTGCTGGCCTATTCGTCGGGCAACCACGCGCAGGGCGTGCTGGCCTATTCGTCGGGCAACCACGCGCAGGGCGTTGCGGCGGCGGCCCGCGCCTGCGCCACGGACACCTGCGCCGACGCCGGGCCCTTCGTGCGGCTCGCCGAGGGCGACGCCGGCGACGGCGCCTGGGGCGCGCCGCTGCCCCGCGCCGCCCGCTGGGTGCAGTACCGCGTCACCCTGGGCCGCCAAGCCGGCGCGAGCCCTTTGGTGCACGCGATCCGCCTGCGCGCGGAGCCCTGACATCAATGGGATGGGCGGGGGCGGCCCGCCGTCCGGCCTTCAGGCCGCGCGGGGCTCGGGCGAGGCCCGCTCAGCGGCCCTTGATGGGGGGCGGGGTGCGGTCCAGCCGCTCCAGCTGATCGGGCACCTCGACGGTGATCTGGTCCAGATCCACGTCCCCCAGATCCATCGAGCCCGCGTAGCCCGACATGGCCTCGGCCGCCGCCCGCGCGGCCTGCCGCCGGCGCTCCGGGGCCTCGTTGTGGGTCTGCACGAGCTGGTCGGTGGCGGCCCGCAGGCGGGACACCAGATCCATGGTGATGCGATCGAGCAGCTTGTAGGTGAACGGGCTCTTGGCCAAGAACAGCCGGTCGAAGTCCGCCCGCGCCAGCTCGAGCAGCAGGGCGCCGTCGGCGCCGGCCCGGCAGGTGGCGCTGCGCGGCTTGTGGTCGATGAGCGCCAGGTGCCCCACCAGGGCCCCCGGCAGCAGGCTCGCCAGGCGCTCCGTGCCCCGCTCCCCCAGCGACTTGAACACGTCGACGCTGCCGTGGATGACCACGAAGCAGGTGTCGCCCCGCTCCCCCTCACTGAACAGCCGCACCCCAGCGCCCAGCTTCACCCGGCGCATGTGCGCCTTCAGCACCTCGATCTCGCGGCGCGTCAGCCCATCGAAGAGCGGGATCTGCTCCAGCGCCGAGCGCGCCCGGCTCAGCCCCTGACCCATCCGAACACCTTCCTGAAGAAGCCCACGTCATCGCTGGCCGACACCTCTGGCGGCGAGGTGGGCGCGGGCGCCAGCAGCTCGGCGATCTGTTCGTTGGTGTCCCGGATGCGCCCCGACAGGCTCACCGCGAGGGTGCGCATGATCTTGTAGGCCGGCGTGCGCAGGTTGCGCCGCTGGAAGTCGAACTCCTGCTTGTCGATGCGGAACAGCCGGGTGGGCTCAGCGGCGCGGACGCTCGCGCTGCGCCGCGCGCCGTCCAGCAGCGCCAGCTCGCCGATGACCTCGCCGGCCCCCAGCGTGGCGATGACCCGCCCGCCGCGGCTCGACACCTCGACGCTGCCGGCCTCGATCACATAGGCCGCGTCGCCTGGATCCCCCGCCCGAAACAGCTGCTCCCCCTGGGTCAGCGCCACCGGCTTCACCGCGCGCAGGAACTCACCCAGCTCTTGGGCGGTGAGGCTCGAGAACAGCGGGATCTTTCGGAAGAAGTCTTGGAGTGCGTTTGACACGTCCACGAGCATGCCCCAGCCCCCGGGTCGTGTCGAGCCTGACCCCCGCCCGCCTGGGGGGCGGGTGGCGTTGGCTTGCAGGGGGCTCGCGGGGGCTGCGCGGGGGGGGCCAGCGCCTGCTCGACCCGGCGCCTGGCCCCCGGCCGAGGGTGGCTCAGAGGGCCTCGAGGGTGAGGTTGTAGTGGGCGCTGGCGTTGTTGTAGCCCGCCACCTGCACCAGGGCCGGCCCGGTGAACTCGAACTGCTCCTCGTTGGCGATGTTGGCGCTGCCCACGGGCTCGCCGTTGCGCTGCAGGGGCCCCTCGGTGTTGACGTCCCACACGAACACGTCGAGATCCCCCAGCGAGTGGGTGAAGTTGAGGGTCAGCCGCCAGGGCCCCGCGATGTCCACCTGGAAGAAGTCCGGCGCGGGGGTGCAGATGCCGCCGCTCACCATGCCCGCCGCCAGGGGCGTCGCCTGCGCGGGCGTGTCGTTGGGCTCGCCCATCTCCTCGTCCGCCGGGCCGCAGTTGGGGCTGAACTCGGGCACGTACGGCTCGGTCCAGTCCAGGTCGGGGTCCTGCACCACCGGCAGGATCGGCTGATCGACGGCGATGACGCGCATGTCGCTGCGCCGCACGATGAAGGTGGTGGGGTACCCGTTGAGGATGCCGCGGGCCGCCGTGCCCAGGAAGCCCGCCGACGGGGTGCTGCTGGCGTCCCCCACCCGCAGCAGCGACGACTCCACGCCCACCAGGCGGTCCCAGTGCTGGCGCGCCGCCTCGCTGTCGGCCGGCGCGCTGTCGGCGTCCTCGAGCTCCACCAGGATCACCTTGCCGCCCGCCGCCTCGATGGCCGCGTTCTCTTGCGACAGCCGCTGCGCCATGGCCGAGCAGGCCCCACACCACCCGGTGCCCAGCATGAACACCAGGGTGCGCACGCTCTCGTCGCAGTGCAGGGCCTGCATCGAGAAGTCGATGGCCTGCCCGTTCGCGCCGTAGGCGGGCGCGAAGCCGAAGGGCGGCACCACGTCCCCCAGGCCGAGCTGGGCGGCGAAGCCCTCGGGGTACTCGCAGGCCTGCCCCAGCGGCAGGGACGACGTCACGTCGCCCAGGGTGGCGGTGAAGGTCACCGCGCCCGTCGTGTGCACCGTGGCCAGGCCCTTCGAGCCCGGCTCGTTCGAGATCTCGGCGACCTCCGGGGCGCTGCTCGTCCAGGTGCACAGCGCGGTGATGTCGCGGGGCTCGCCCTCGGCGTACTCGCCGTAGGCCGTGAACTGGCGGGGCACGCCGGGGGTCAGCCGCGCCGACGCGGGGGCGATGACGATGCCGGTCAGCCCCTGCGCGGCCTCGGCGGCGCCCGGCGCGCCGCCGGCCCCCCCGCCCGCGTCGGCGTCCCCGCCGCCGCCCCCGCTGTCGCAGGCCAGGCCACCCATGGCCAGGCTGATCCCAATGGCGATCTTGAGCATCCACCCGTCCGTCATGGCGACCTCCCGTGCTGTGTCATGCGCGCTGCGACGTACCCGCCGGTCCTCTGAGCGTCCCGGGAGGCGCGCGGGCGGTCAAGTGTAGAGCGTTGCCCCGTCCACCAGACGGCGGCCGCGCTGGCCGCGCGCCACGACGGGCGGTCAGTGCACCAGGCCTGGCACCGCCAGGCTGAAGGGCGCGATGGCCGCGTCGAACTCGCTGCCGTCAGACGCCTCGAAGCGATAGCTGCCGTGCATCGTGCCCACCGGCGTCGGCAGCGGGCAGGCGCTCGTGTAGCGGAAGCCCTGACCGGGCGCGAGGGTGGGCTGTGCGCCCACCACGCCGGGCCCCCGGACCTCCTCGGTGCGGCCCTCGCCGTCGGTGATGATCCAGTGCCGGGTGCGCAGGGTCACGGTGTCGTCGCCCACGTTCTCGATGTGCACCTGGTAGGTGAAGAACCAGCGCGGCTCGCTCGGATCCGAGTGCTCGGGCTGGAACTGGCTCACGACGCGCACGCGCACGCCTCGGGTCACGGTGTCCGACATCTGGCCTCCTGGGGATCGCTGAGGGCATCCGCCGCGGCGACCGGGGCGGGCGCCCCGTGCCGGCCCGCGCCGGCGGCGAAGCGCCCCGCGCCCCCCACCCCCTCGGCGTCGAGGGCCGCGGTGCCCGCCACAAAGGCGGCCCGCATGGCCGCGGCGAGGGGCTGGTCAAAGGCGGCGTAGCAGGCCCGGCGATCGCTGCGCAGGCAGACCTGGGGCAGCGCAGCGAGGGTGTGGGCCAGGGCCTCCGCCTCGGCCCGCGCGGTGCCCGGCGCCACCACCCGGTTGGCCAGCCCCATGGCCAGGGCCTCGTCGGCCCCCGCGGGCCGGCCGGTGAGCACCAGGTCCAGCGCCCGCGACAGCCCGATCAGCTGTGGCAGCCGCTCGGTGCCGCCGTCGATGAGCGGCACGCCCCACCGCCGGCAGAACACCCCCAGCACGGCGTCGGCCTCGACCACCCGCAGATCGCACCACAGCGCCAGCTCCAGCCCACCGGCGACGGCGTGGCCCGCGATGGCGGCGATGACGGGCTTGTCGAGGGCCAGCCGGGTGGGCCCCATGGGGGCGGGGCCGTCGGGGGCCAGGCGGTTGGGGCGGCCGGCCGCGATGGCCTTCAGATCGGCGCCCGCGCAGAAGGTGTCGCCGGCCCCGGTGAGCACCGCCACGTGGGCGGTGTCGTCGGCGGCGAAGGCCTCGAAGGCCGCCAGCAGGGCGTCGGCGGTGTCGCGATCGACGGCGTTGCGCGCGCTGGGGCGGTCCAAGATGACCGTGACGACCGGGCCCTGTCGCGCCACCCGGACCCCGGGGGCGCTCACAGCTTGAGGGGCAGGTTGATCCGCATGGGATCGCCCGAGAAGGGCTTGAACTTCATGCCCTTGACGGCCGCCTCCAGGCAGCCGGCCGCGGGGGAGTTTCGGATCTTCGCCGTGGCGACCTTGGCGAAGGGCACCTTGCCGCTGCGGTCGATGCGCATGGCCACCACGACGGTGCCGCGGGCCTTCTCGTCCTTCTTCGCGCAGGCGTCGAACTTGGCGCGGTTGGCCACGATGACGCTCTGGATGTCCTCGCGGTTGAGGCTCTTGGCCATGCCGGCCGTGGCGGCCTCGGCCTTGCGGCGCTCCGCCTCGGCCTTGCGGCGCTCGGCAGCGGCGCGGATGGCGGCCAGCCGCTCGGCCTGCAGCTTCTTGCGGCGCTCGATCTCAGCGGCGCTCAGCTTGGGCGCCGTCTTCGGCGCGGCGTCCGGCACCGCGGCGTCGGGCACCTCGGCGTCGGGCCGCACGTCGATGAAGTCCAGCACCATGGCGTCCATCTCGGGCACGCCGGCGTCCTCGGCCGCGGCGGCCGTCTCGGGCGCCGCCTCGGTGGCGGGCGCCTGGCTGGGCGCGCTCGCGTCCCGCGGCGCCTGCGCGACCGGGGTGTTGCCGCCCGCCGACGGCGTGGGGGCCGGATCGCCCTTCAGCAGATACATGACCAGCGCCGCGCCGCCGCCGCCGAGCACCAGCAGCACCACGAACAGCAGCACCAGCTTGCCGGTGCCCCCGCCCTCGGCCTCTGCGGCCACCGCGGTGGGCGCCGGGACCGCCGGGGCCGAGAAGTCGCCGCCAAACTCGGGCGGCGCGTGCAGCTCGGGGGGCACAAAGGGCGACGGCGCGGGGGTCGACACGGGCGCGGGCGGCGCGTCCATCGGCGACTGAGGCGGGGCCGGGGCGGGCGCAGGGGCCGGGGCGGGCGCAGGGGCCGGGGCGGGCGCCGGGGCCTGCATCGGATCCGACACCATGTCGGGCGCCTGATCCGCGAGCTGGTCCAGGTAGCCCGCCCAGTCCTCGCTCTCGGCGGCGCCGATCATCAAGGTGGCGCCCTCGCCATCCTCGTCGTCGTCATCGGCGACCTGCCCGCCGAAGTCCTGCAGATCCACCACGGCCGCGCCGGTGATGTTGCTGAACTCGGGGACCTGCCGCAGGGGCAGCCACTCGGCCATCCCGTCGCGCCAGATGAACGTCTCCGCCGTCACCACCGCTTGCGCGAACAGCTCACCGAGCTCGGCCGCCGACATCGGGCCGAGTTGCTCATCTTGGACCAGGGCATACCACACGGTCGGTGACGCCTCCGCCGATGCCAGACCGCACGAACCTAACCCAACCGGCGGCCCGGCGAAACTTCACCGGTCGGTGAACCAGCCCTGCACCACGGGGTAGGCCGGCTTGCCGT
>JAUHVS010000431.1 GCA_030424955.1 bacterium
GCAGCACTTCATCGCGACCATCGACGAGTCGTATGAGAACCGGAAGAGCCGGCTGCAGACCATCGTCTACACGCTGATCAAGACCATCAACCCGCAGGCCCAGGTGCCGTTCCACGAGGACGCGCTGCTGCAGCACTTCCAGCAGATCCCCGCGCCCGAGCTGAACGCGATGGCCAAGCTGATTCAGAAGATGCAGGCGAACGCCCAGCAGCACCTGAACCTGAGCAAGTGGCTCGAGATGATGGAGCACTCGGCGAACCGGCTGGGGCTCCTGCTGGCCAACGACATCGGCTCCGCGATGCAGGTGATCCGCAACGAGACGGGCACCTTCAGCAAGGCGCCGACCCAGGACCGCGTGCGTGAGGTGGTGCTCTTCGGGCTGTCCGAGAACTACTTCCAGCTGCGCAAGGCCCTGGGCCTGGCCATCGGGTGAGCAGCGGCACCCTGTATGTCGTCGGGGTGCCCATCGGCAACCTCGACGACATCACCGTGCGCGCCCTGCGGGTGCTGCGCGCGGTCCCCCTCATCGCCTGTGAAGACACCCGCCGCACCGGCAAGCTGCTGGAGCTGTTGGGGGTGCCGCGGCCTCAGCTGTGGTCGGTGCACGACCACAACGAGGCCCAGCGGGTGGCGCCGCTGCTGGCCCGCCTCGAGGCGGGGGATGACGTGGCCCTCGTCAGCGACGCGGGCACCCCGGCCATCAGCGATCCCGGCTACCGGGTGGTGAAGGCGGCCACCGAGGCGGGCGTGCCCGTGGTGCCGCTGCCGGGGCCTTGTGCCGCCATCGTGGCGCTGTCGGCCGCCGGCCTGCCCACCGACCGCTTCCGCTTCGTGGGGTTTGTGCCCAGCAAGGCAGAGGGGCGCCGCAAGGCGCTGGTGGCGCTGGCCGAGGCGGAGGAGACCCTGGTCTTCTACGAGAGCCCGCACCGGGTCGAGGCGTTCTTGGCGGCCGCCGCGGCCGTCTTCGGGGCGGATCGCCGGGCGGTCATCGCCCGCGAGCTGACCAAGCGCTTCGAGAGCTTCCAGCGGGGCACCTTGGCCGAGCTGGTGGCCGACCCCGGGGTCGTGCGCGGCGAGGTGGTGCTGTTGGTCGAGGGCGCGCCCGAGGTGGCGCCGCCGACGGAGGCGGATCTGGCCACGGTGGTCGCGGGCCTGCTCGCGGGTGGGCTGAGCCCCTCACGGGCCGCGAAGGTGGCCGCCGAGCAGACCGGCGCGCGCAAGCGGGACGCGTACGCCCTGGCGCTGAGTCTGGCCGACGCAGAGGCCTGATCGGCCGTCACGGCCGCACAAGCCTCGACGGACGGTCTCGCGGCCGTCGGCCGCCGGCGCCTTGATCTGCCTTGGCGCCACCCTCCCCACACAACAGCCCCCGGGCGTCCCGCGGCTCATCGACCCCGCGGCGCACACTGCCCGGCGGCACGTCACCGCCATGGACCCCATCGGTCGGGCGACAGGGGCTTCCATCGGGCGAGAGGGGCGCTCGAGCGCAGCGGCGGCCAGGTGTGCGGTGGCGGGCGCGCACGATGGCGCTGAGGCGGCGCTCGTCGGCCTGAGGGCGGGGGGTCGCCGCGGGGTGGGGGCCACGCGGGGGGCGCCGGGCGTGGCCTACTCGGCGATGGCGATGTCGAGCACGATGAAGTTCGGGTCCTGGGGGGCGACGCCCACCGTGATCTCGCCCAGCTGCACGAGATCGATGCTGGGCAGGGACAGGCCGTCCAGCAGGCCCGGCAGGATGCCGCCCACGGCGCTCAGCAGGTTGACCGTGCGATCCTCGATGCTGGCCTCGCGGGCGCCCCGCAGGGCCTCGGTGGTGACGTCGAAGGCGGTGGTGAACTGGTCGAGGCTCAGGTCCAGGCCCAGGGTGCCGCCCTCGCCCTGCGAGACGCCCAGGTCGCCCTCGGCCAGCAGGGTGGCCGAGCCGTCGAGCAGGGGGCGCGCCTCGGCGTCGTCGGTGCGCAGGTTGAGCTCGAGCCCGGCGATGCCAAGCTGCAGGCCGATGCGGTCGTCAGCCCCCTTGCGGACGCGGACGGCGATGGGGAGCGGGAGCCGGGTGACGGCAGCGATGGGGGTCTGGTTGGTGACCGTGGGGTCTGCGTCGCTCGCGATGCTCCGCAGGAGGTTGCGGAGCAGGCCGAGCTCGGCGCCGCCGCCGGCGATGAAGGCGTCGTCGATGACGGGCAGCAGGACGCCCGAGCGCCAGAACTGGAACAGCAGCGCGTTGAGCAGGTCGTCGTCGATGGCCAGGCCGAGCTGGTCGGTCTCGGGCACACCGTTCCAGGCGCTGGGCGTGGTGAGGTAGCCCGGGAGGTCGGCCGGCGGGTTCGGCTCACCGACGAGCTGGACGTCGACGCCCACGCGCACGCCCAGCCCGGCCTGGTTGACCACGAGCACCTCGGGGGCCAGGACGAGCCGGAGGGTGGCGCCCAGGGCGGTGAACTCGAAGGGCTCGTCGAGGCGGCCCAGCAGGCCGTCGAGGGCGCCGGGGATCTGCTCCGAGATGGCGAAGTTGAGGGCCGCCGCGATGGTCTGCTCCAGCAGGTTGGCCTCTTGGTCGGGGTCGCCGAAGTCGGGCACCTGGTCGAGGGCGAGCATGAGGCCGACCAGCTCGACGTTGAGCTGGTCCTCGGGGATCTCGGCCGACAGGCGGCCGTCGACGATGCGGGGGATGAGCGCGCCCGTGACGCGGATGCGCTCGACGCCCACCACCACGGGCAGCGACGGGGCGTTCTGGCCCACCTGGATCTCGACGGTGATGCCCACGGCGCCGAACTCCACCACCAGGTCGAGCTGACCGGGTACGGGCGTGAGATCCACCGTGAGGGTCTGCCACTCAGCGTCGGTGACGCTGATGCGGGCCGGGCTCTCGAGGAGCGGGTTGGGCAGCAGCGAGGCGAGGTCCTGCTCGCCGATGAGCCGCACGGCCACGCGCTCCAGGGCGTCGATGGCGGCGGTGCCCAGCTGGATGCGCAGGGCGCCGCCCACCCGCTCGGCGGGGTCGCGCTGCGGGCCCTGCATCACGGCCGCGTGCTCGCTGATCTGGTTGCCCGCCGCGTCCGTCGCCGTGGCCTGGTACAGGGTCACGCCCGGCTGCAGCGGCTGCGCGTTGAGGTTGAAGTCGGGCCCGTTGGCCGGATCGAGCTCGATGCCGCCCAGGGTCAGCGCGCTCAGGAAGCTCTGGCCGTCGGTGGCGGTCAGCGCGAGGTCGACGGTGTCGGCCTGCAGCCACTGGGCGCGGGTGGGGTTGCGGAAGTCGATGCGGGGCGGCGTCTGATCGATGACCACCGTGCGGGTGTCCCGCTGCGCGCCCGCCTCGGTCACGAGCTCGTGGGGGCCCTCGCCCGGCAGGTCGAGGGTGATCTGCCACTCGGTGCCGGTGACGTTCGCGGCGCGGCCGTTGACGGTGACGCCCGCCCCGGCCGTCACGGTGCCCGCGACGCGGACGGCGAGCGCCGACTGGATGGCGCCGTCGGCGGGCTCGGTGACGGTGAGCTGCACCTCGCCGGGGGGGGTCCCCTGGTCGCCGCCTGGGGTTCCGGCGTCAGGCGTGGCGCCGACCCGGGCGTCGGGCCCATCGCTGGTGGGCGTGTCGTCGTCACAGCCGCTCAGGGCGAGGGTGAGGCTCGCGATGAGGATCGGTAGCCAGCGGGCGCGGTTGAGCATGGGTGTCCCCCGAAGGTGTGGGCCGCGACCCCCGCCGCGGCGGCCGGAGGATGCCACCGCCTCGGCGGCTGGTTCAACCGCAGGCGGCGCCGGCGGGCGCGTAGGGCATGGGTTGGCGGGCCCGCGCCGGTCAGAACCAGTCGCCCAGGTACACGTAGACCTGGTGCTCGCCTTGCGCGTCGAAGCCGTACGCGTAGCCCAGGCGCACGCCCAGGGGCAGCCGCCACGCCAGGGTGGCCTCGGTGAGCAGCTCGACCCCGGCGCTGCGGCGGAAGTCGCCCGGATCAAAGGTGAGCGCCGTGTTGCGGGCCTGGGCCCAGTCGGTGAAGACCGCGAGCTTCAGCCGCCGCAGGAAGGCCGGCAGGCTGTCGAGGCCCCAGAAGGCGTCCAGGATGGGCAGCCGGTACTCCAGGGCGCCGAGCACGTAGCGGTCGCCGGTGACGGTGCCCGCGGGGTAGCCGCGCAGGAAGCTGCTGCCGTAGCGGATCTCGTCGAGGGCATCGAGCAGCACGTTGCGCTCCGGCGGTGGGCCCAGGCTGTAGAGGTAGCGGCGGCCGCTGTCGCCCCGACCAAAGGCGCCCGCGACCCGCAGGGCCAGCACGTGGCGGGCCCACAGGGTGAGGTACTCGCTGTAGTCGAAGAGCACCTCGGCGGTCTCGACGTCGCCCCCCAGGCTGGGGTGGCGCACCCGCACGGTGACCCCGAAGCCGCGGCCCTCCGACAGGCTCACGGCGAAGGGGTAGGCGTCCACATCCCCGAAGCGCAGGCCCATGGACAGGCTGGCGGTCTGCAGGGCCGTGGGGATCACCGGGGCGGGGTCGAAGGGGTCGTAGGTGGGGTCGGGGTTCTCGGCCGGGGTGAACCAGTTGTAGCTGTAGCGCACCGACGCGCTGGCGCCGCGGCCCGCTCGGCTGAAGGGGAGCGACAGCGCGGTGCTCAGGGAGGTGATGCGCTCGCGCCAGTCGTTGCGGGCCGCGCCGAAGAAGGCGCCCCCGGCGCGGGTGCGGGTGCTGTGGCTGGCGCTCGCGCTCCACACCGGCGTGAAGCGCAGCAGGCTGTAGGTGAGGCCCACCGACAGCGCGTCGTTGTCGGGCACGGTGGTGACGTTGGCGAGGATCGCGTGCTGGCCGAGGCTGTCGCCCGCGCTGAGCTCCACCCCAAGCTGGCTGGCGCTGTCCTGGGCGCTGGTGAAGGCGAAGCTCGGGCCCCAGGCGACGGGCCAGAGGGTGTCGAGGGGGCTGTAGGGGCGGCTCGGCAGCGGGGGGATCGGCGCCGGCGGGCGGCTGGCCTGCTGCGCCTCCCGCGGGGGCGCGGCCAGGGGGGCGTTCACGGGGTCGAAGGGGGCCTCGGCGAGCTCGCTGCCGTCGGCGCTGAGGTGCTGGAAGACGACGTGGCGCTGGTCGGGGCTGAGCTCGGGGTCCAGGGCGCCCGTCAGCACGCGGGTGATGCGCCGCGGGGCCCCGCCGGCGGGCCAGGGCAGGGCGAAGAGGTCGTACACGCCGCTGCGGTCGCTCGCGTAGATCAGCCAGCGGCCGTCGGGGCTGAAGCGGGGCTGTAGCTCCAGGGCGTGGTCGGCGGTGAGGCGGCGGGTGGCGCGGGTGGCGACGTCGACGGCGATGAGATCGCGCCCCTCGGTCTGGCTGACGCGGGTGGTGACCACGGTGCGGCCATCCCGGCTGACGGCGGGGTAGGCCACCTGGTTGAGATCGCCGGGGTCGTGGAGGACGTCGGTCTGGCCGTCGATGAGATCGACCCGCACCAGCCGGGTGCGGCCGTCGACCACCTGGACCGCGGCGGCCCACTGGCTGTCCGGGGCGCAGGCGGGCTCGCGGATCCGCGCGCCCCGGGTCAGGCGCGCCGGTGGGCCGGCCCCGGGCTGGTAGCGGTAGAGATCGTGGCGGCTGTAGATGCCCTGGTGCAGCTCGACCTGGTCGAGGATCAGGGCGCCGTCCGGGCACACGTCGAAGGTGTCGGTGGCCTCGGTCTCGTAGAAGAGGCTGCCGGTGGGGGCGCCCTTGGGGTCGA
>JAUHVS010000432.1 GCA_030424955.1 bacterium
CTCACCAGCGTGGGCCTGGGCTCCAGCTTCAACTACCCCCTGATGCGCGGGCTGGCCGAGCAGGGCGACGGCAACTTCTACTTCGTCGAGGACGCCGCGGCCGTCGAGGAGGTCTTCACCGAGGAGCTCGCCTACTTCACCGTGCCCGTGGCCTTCGACGTGCAGCTGACCATGCGCGCCGGCACCGACTACAGCTTCGTGCGGGCCTACGGCTCGCGGATGTGGACCGACAGCGACGCCGGCGACGGCGGCGCCATCGACGTACCGAGCGTGTTCCTGGCGCACCGCGTGAGCCACGACGACGTCGGCCCGGGCGGCACCCGCCGCGGCGGCGGCTCGGCGCTGCTGGTGGAGCTGATGCCCGTCGAGCTGCCCGATCGCGCCCCCGGCGACGCCCGCGTGGCCGAGCTGAGCCTGACCTTCCGCGAGCCCGGCACCGACCGCGTCGTCGAGCAGACCGCCCAGGTGACCTACCCGGACGTGCCCCTGGCCCTGCGGCCCCGCGGCTTCTTCGACAACCGCATCGTCGAGAAGAGCTTCGTGATGCTGAACATCTACGTCGGCATGGTCGAGGCGGTCGAGATGTTCCACCGCGAGCGGGACCCCGCCGGGGCGGTGGGGGTGTTGGAGCGCCTGATGGCGGCGGTGGCCGACTACGAAGACAGCGCCAATGAGGGCGAGGGCGACGTAGACATGCAGCTCGACCTCGAGCTGCTCCAGCAGCTGGTCGACGTCATCTTGGCCAATGGGGGCAGCCGGCCGGTCGACAACGACATCCCTGAGGATCCGTGGCCGGCGGACTGAGCCGGGTGGGGAGGCCGGGCCGCCGCCGGAGGGGCGGCCCGCAGACCGGGCCCGGGGCCACGCGCTGATCTCAGCGCGGGGTCACCGGGCCCGCGCCCGTCTCAGGGCACCATGGGCGCCATGCACTGGCCGTCGTTGTCGGCGTTGTCGTCGACGCAGCTCAGGCCATCACCACAGAGGTTGAACATCTCCATGGCGTCGCAGGGGTCGCCGTCGCCCAGGATCGGCGTGATCTGAGCGTCGAAGGCATACGCTGCGATGTCGTTGCCCAGGGTGTAGTGGCGCACCGCGTAGAAGTGCATGCCGGCGTCCAGGGTCTCGGTGAGCTGCGAGCAGCGGCCGACGCCCCCATCGTCATCTTCGCTGAACGCGTTGGCCACGGCAGTGGCCGCGTCGTTGGCGTCCAGCGTCATGGGGTCGACACGGTACATACGGGTGTCGTCGGGGCAGCCGCCCATGCCGTCGCCCGTCGCCGCGCGCACGCGGGCCGGGCCCGCCAACTCAACCACGAAGATGTCGTAGTCGTCGCCGTCGACCAGGCTGGCGGCCACGCGGGTGGTGCCCACGATGGCCAGCGCCGCGGCGTCTGCCGAGGTCTCGTCGGGCTCGACCTCGTCGGCCGCCATCCAGGTCATCATGCACACCCCGACGCCGGGATCCATGCCGGGCATGCAGCCCAGGCCGTCCATGCAGCGGTCCTCGATGCCCGCGCGGTCGCAGGCCTCGCCCTCGGCGATCATCGCCGGGCCCATCCAGCCGAAGCTGTACTCGCCCACGGCGCCGCCGCCGAAGCCGTTCACCCTCACGATGTAGTCGCCGGGCATCAGCACCTCGCTGATGCGGCTGCACAGGCCCAGGCCACCGGCGTCGTCATTGGCGGTGAGCAGGTCCGGGCCGTCCGCGGTGACCCGGTACAGGGCAATGTAGGTGTCGTCGTTGCAGCTATCTGCGTCCGGCGCGGTGCTCAGGGTCACGCGCTGGGGGGCGTCGATGGTGAAGGTCCACAGGTCGAAGCCCCCGTCGCCGAAGCCCATGCTGGGGTTCTCGCCCGCGGCCGCGGCCATGAACGCCGCGCACTGGCCGTCGTTGTCGAAGTTGTCGTCGAAGCAGCTCAGGCCGTCGGCGCACTGCACCTGCACGCCCTCGACGTCGCAGAGCGCGCCGGCGGGGGCGGCCCCAACGAGCGTGGCCGAGAAGGTGTAGGTCATGACGTCGTTTCGGCCCCAGGTGTCCACCAAGAAGTAGTGGACGCCCGCGTCCAGGTCGGCGCTGAGCTGGCTGCAGAGGCCGGCTGAGTCGTCGTTGTAGGCAAACCGGTTGGCGGCGTCGACGGCCGCGTCGATACCGTCGGCGTCCAGCACGGCCGGGTCGATCCGGTAGAGCCGGGTGTCGGCCGTGCAGTCGGGGGTCGACACCGTGAGCCGGCCCGGCCCGTCGAGCTGCACCGCGAACACGTCCCAGGTGTCCTGGTCGCCGTCCAGCGCCGACGCGATCTCGGCGTTGGGCGTGACCCGGTTGTTGGCCAGGGCGTCGGCCCCGGTGTCGTTGGGCTCTACCTCGTCCGCAGCGCCGGCCAGGGGCGCGCACAGGCCCAGGCCGTCGCCGTCGACGATTGCGCAGGTCAGGCCGGCGGCGCACACGTTCTCGGTGCCGCTGCGGTCGCAGATCTCGTTGTCGCCCAGCACGGGAGTGAAGGCCACGCCCAGGGTGTACGCCTCGATGGCGCCGCCGCTGAAGCCGCTGACCTCGATCCGGTAGTTACCCGCCGCGAGGATCTCCTCGATCTGCGAGCACGGGCGGATGGCGGCGTTGTCGTCGTTGCGCGCGATCTGCTCGTTGGCGTCGGCGTCGAACAGGGTCAGCACCGTGTCGCCGGGGCAGCCGCCCTCGCCGTCGCCGGTGAACGCCAGCACCTGGGCGGGGGCGTCCAGCGAGAAGGTGTAGACGTCGCTGCCGTCCTCGGGGAAGCCGCCCTCGAAGGCGCCGGGGCCCTCGATGAGCTGCGACAGGAAGGTGCAGTTCTCGGCGCAGTTCTCACCGCCGTCGCACTCCTCGTCGGGGCCAACGACCCCATCACCGCAGGCGTGCGCGGTGCAGATGCCGTCGGCGCAGTAGCTCGCCTCGCCACAGTCGGTGCCCGCCACGGGGCAGGCCATGCCGTCCGCGATGGCGGCGAACTGGCAGGCCTCGCAGCCGTCCCCGTTCATCTCGTTGCCGTCGTCGCAGGCCTCGTCCGGGCCCACCACCAGGTCGCCGCAGACGTGCGCCGCGCAGACGCCGGCGTCGTTGCAGAAGGTGGCCTCAGGGCAGGCGCTGAAGCGGTCGTCGGCGTCGCAGGCGTCGCCCTCGGCCAGGGTCGGGATGATCTCGACCCACAGGAACTGCTGGCCGATGAGCCGCGGGCTGAAGGGCCGCACCTTGATGACATAGTCGCCGGCGGCCAGCGGGTTGACCGCCGCGTCGTCGAGCGCGTTGATGTCGGAGCAGGTGCCGGGGCCGTTGTCGTCGTCGGTGACGAGGGGCGCCTCGGCGCCCGCCGCCCAGAGCTCCAGGAACGTGTCGCCGGCGCAGCCACCGGCCAGGGTGCCCGTGCGGATGCGCATGCGCGCCGGGGCGTCCAGCTGGAACGCGAAGAAGTCCTCGTCGTCGGCGGGGTTGATCTCGAAGGCGATCAGCGCCCGGCCACCGGCCAGGTCGAGCAGGGTCGGCATGTCGAGGCTGTCGGGCTCGGCCGCGTTGTTGTCGGGGCCGAAAGCGCACTCCGCGGTGCAGCCGTCGGTGTCGTCAGCGTTGGCGTCGTCGCAGGCCTCTTCCGGGCCGACGACGCCGTCGCCGCACACGTGGGCCGTGCACACGACGATCTCGCCCTTGTTGGCCCCGAGCTGGGGGCAGTAGGTGCCGTCCTCGCAGTCGGCCTCGAAGCCCAGGTCGAGGGGGTCGCAGCCGTAGCCAGCGGCGATGGCGCCGATCTCACAGGCGGCGGTGCAGCCGTCGGCGTCGTCGTCGTTGCCGTCGTCACAGGCCTCGCCGGGGCCGACGATGCCGTCGCCACAGACGGGCGCCACGCAGGCGCCCTCGAAGCACTCCAGGCCGTCGGCGCAGCGCGCGGCGGCGTCCTCGGGGTTGCAGGCGCCGTCGACCGGGATGAGCGTGACGAGGTCGACGTTCATCAGGTTGGGGCCGGCCACGCGGCCGAGGAAGCTGGTGGCGTGGATGAGGTAGTCGCCGGCGGACAGCGTGGTCTCGATGCGCGAGCAGCGGCCGAGGCCGAAGTCATCGTTGCGCTCGATGGACTCGCCGTCCTGGAACAGCTCGATGATCGTGTCGCCGATGCAGCCGTCCACGTCGTCCCACGCGTGGGTGTAGACGGTGGCCTCGGCGTCGCCGGGCACGGTGAAAATGAACCAGTCCGTGTCGTCGGCCGGGTTGTTCTGGTAGAGCGCCTCGGCGTGGCCCGCCGCGTCGAACTCGAGGCGGAAGGGCGCGTCGGGGGCGTCGGGCTCGGGGTAGCGCGCGGCGTCGCTCTCGACCATGCAGTCGGCGTCGCAGCCGTCGCCGGCGTCGGCGTTGCCGTCGTCGCACTCCTCGCTGTTGCCACGGATCTCGTCGCCGCAGACGTTGGCCGCGCAGACGGGGGCCTCGCCGCTGGCGTCACAGAAGCTGCCGAAGGCGCACGGGAAGCCAGCGGGATCGCAGGCGTTGCCCGCGGGGATGCCCACGATGGCGCAGGCCTCGCAGCCGTCGCCGCCGTCCATGTTGCCGTCGTCGCAGGCCTCGTCGCCGTTGACGACCCCGTCGCCACAGGCGATGGGCGCGCAGACGGGGGCCTCGCCGCGATCGTCGCAGAAGGCGGCGTCTTCACAGGGCAGGGCGCCCAAGCCGACCTCGCAGGGGTTGCCCACGGGGATGCCCACGATGGCGCAGGCCTCGCAGCCGTCGCCGGCGTCCATGTTGCCGTCGTCGCAGGCCTCGTCGGGGGCGACGACCGCGTCGCCGCAGGCGTGCGCCGTGCAGAGGCCCTGATCGGCGCCCTCGGCGGGGGCCGCGCAGTAGCTGCCGAAGTCGCACACGTCGTTCGCGCCGCAGGGCTCGCCGACCGGGATGGTCGGCAGCAGCGTGACCGACAGCTCGTTGATGCCGGCGGCGCCGTCGCCGAAGGCGTTGGCGCGGATGAGGTAGTCACCCGCGGGCAGGCCGCCGCCGATCTCGCCGGGGCCGATCAGGCTGCACAGGCTGCCCGGGCGATCATCGTCGCGGGCGATGCGGTCGCCGTCGGGCGCCGGGATCAGCTCGATGATGGTGTCGCCGTTGCACTCGCCAGCGTCGCCGGGGGCCTGGGTCGCGATCTCGACCAGGGCCGGCTCGGCGAGGGTGAAGATGAACCAGTCGACGTCGCCGGCGGGGGCGAGCTCAAAGAGCGCGGCCGCGCGGTCACCGTCGAACTCGAGCCGGAAGGGGGCCTCCTGGCTGTCGGGCTCCATGTTCATCGGGGGGGGCGCGTCGACGCACACCTCGGCGCCGTCCGGGCCCGCGTGCGGGCAGTGCACGACGGGATCCATCATGCCGGCGACGCCGGCGTGGTAGATGCGGCACTGCAGGGTGTTGCCGCCCGCGTCGCCCACGGCGCCGTCGGTCGGGAACTCAGCGCACGCGGCCAGGCAGGCCGCCTCGTCCGCGTAGGTGTCGGCGCAGTTGGCCGCCATGATCTCGCAGTAGCCAGCGCAGTCGTCGGGCACCATGGCGCCGCCGGCGCCACCCATGCCGCCTTCGCCGCCGGCGCCGCCCATGCCGCCTTCGCCGCCCATGCCGCCAGCGCCGCCCATGCCGCCTTCGCCGCCAGCGCCGCCCATGCCGCCCGCACCGCCAGCGCCACCCAT
>JAUHVS010000433.1 GCA_030424955.1 bacterium
GAGCATGGCGACCATCAGGGCGGTCTTGTCCTTGCAGTCGCCCTTGCCCACGGCGAGGGTGTCGGCCGCCGGGCGGGGCCGGAAGGCGCCGATGCCAAACTCGATGCCCAGGTAGTCGATGTCGCGATCCACCGCGCGGTAGATGGCGGCTACCTTCTCGCGCGTCGTGCGCAGCCCGCGGGTCAGGGCGAGGGCGCGGGCGCGCACCGAGGGCTCGGGCTGGGCGCGCGCCGCGAAGAGCCCGTGGTACCAGGCGTCGACGGCCGCCCACGAGGTCATGCTGGAGGCATACACGGCGGGCACCTCGTTGAGGGCGGCCGCGGCCAGCGCGTGAGTGCCCATCTCGTTGACCGCCCACACCAGGCGCCGGCGGCCCGGCGCGGCCGGCACGGTCTGTGGGGCCGGCATCCCCGGGGCACGGGTGGCGATGGCCAGATCCGCCGGTAGATCGAGCACATAGCGGGCCTCGACCGTCGGCTCCGTGTTGGCCAGGATGTAGCCGTCCCACCACACCTTGGTGAGGTCTGGCTGCGGGCGATGGGTGACCACCTCGTAGTCCAGGATGGCGCCCGGCTGCAGGTCCGGGAACCGCAGGACCAGGGTGCGCCCGTCCCCGAACAGGGCGGTGCCGGCGTGGGGGTTGCGGATGCGCTGGCCGTCCGGCCCCACAGGCCGGATCTCGCCGTCGGGGGTGAGCGTCCGAGCGCGGACCACGGCCGGCGCTCGATGGGCGTGGAACGCGATCTGGGCCTCTTCGAAGCGCGCCACTGCCTCCGCGCGCTGGATCAACACCGTGCGTCGGTGCACGACCTGCGCGATCCCGCGGGCGTCGATGGTGACCTCGCGTTCGTCCCGCAGCACGGTCGCGGCGCGGTCGATGGCGTCGGGCGGGACCGCCCGGGCGAGCCGCTGGATGTCGGGGTCGAGCGCGGCGGCGGGCCACGGATCCTCTGGGGCGAGCCACGCCTCGGCGGCCGCACCGAGCAGCCGCTTGAGGGCGGCGCGGGCGGCGGGGTGGCTCGGCCAGCGCGCGAGCACCTGGCCAAAGGCCGCCACCGCGGCGTCGCGCTCGCCCTGGCGCTCGAGGAAGCTCGCGTAGCGTAGCCGCACCTCTCGGTCGGCTGGATCGGCGATCAGCGCAGCGCCGAAGGCCCGACGGGCCCCGTCGGGATCGCCCGCCTGGCTCAGCGCCTCGGCCAGGCGACCCTGGAAGGTCGCCACCGGCCCGCCAGCGGCGAGGCCAGCGCGGAAGGCCTCGGCGGCCTCGGCCGGCCTGTCCAGCGAGAGCAGGGTGTCGCCCAGGTGCCCGTGCGCGGCGGGGGTGTCGGGCTGGCGGGCGATCACGGCGGTCAGCAGCGGGATCGCGTCCGCCGCGCGGCCGAGGGCGCGGTAGGCGTGGCTCAGCCTGAGCCGCACGCGGTCGGCCTCGGGGTGCTCGGCCAGCACCGCCTCCCACTGGCGGATCCCCTCGTGGGTGCGCCCCGACAAGAAGGTCAGGCGCGCGAGCTCGTCCCCCGCAGCCGCGCTCGTCGGGTCGAGCTCAACGGCTCGCATCAGCGCGGCGCGCGCGCCCTTGGTGTCGCCCAGCCGCTCGCGCAGCTCGGCCAAGGCCGCATACAGCGGCGCGCTGTTGGGCAGCGAGATGAGCGCCTGATCCAGCAGGGTCGCCCCCCGGGCGGGGCGGCCGCGGCGGCTGTGGAACCGCGCGTACGCCAGCCACGCCTCGGCCGCGTCGGGGTGCGCGACCACGGCGTCCGCCAGCTCCGCCTCGCCCGCCGCGCCGTGGCCCGCCCGCTCCAGGGCCCGGGCTACGCGCAGCTGCCGGCTGAGCGCTGCGTCGCCACGGTAGAGGGTGTCTCGCCGGGCCAGCGCCGCCGCCACCTGGTCCGTCGCCACCAGCGCCTCGACCTCGAGCAGCCGCACCGCCAGGTCATCCGGCGAACGCGCCAGCAGCCGCTGGGCCCAGGCCAGCGCCCGGGCGGGGGCCCCCGTACGGAGGAGCGCCGTCGTCATCAGCCGCCCAGCCTCGGCGTCCTCGGGGTCTGCGGCGAGGAGGGCGGACAGGTGGTCCAGGGCGGCGGTGTGCTCGTCCGCGTCGATCAGCCGCTGTGCCAGCTGCCGCCGGAGGGGTCGATAGCCAGGGGCCAAGAACAGCCCTCGACGCAGCGCCTTCCGCGCGGCGGCCCTGTCCTTGGCCCGCCCGGCGGCGTCGACCCGGGCGCGCTGCACGTCCGGGTGGGAAGGATCCGCGGCCTGGGCTCGGTGGCGCAGGGCTGCGGCGTCGGCCTGTCCCGACCACAGCGCCACCACCGCCTCCGCGCGCAGCGTGGCCGCCGCCGTCGGCGCGAGCCGCCGGGCGTGCAGCAGCCACCGGGCCGCCTCCGCGGTGCTCTCGGACCGGGCGGCCAGCATCGCCAAGGTGGCAGCCGCCTCCGCCGCCGCGGCGTCATCTCCCTGCGCCAGGGGAGTCAGGGCGCCTCGCGCGGCCCGCTCGTCGCCCAGCCGCAGGTGCGCCAACCCCGTCACGAGCTGGCAGGCGGGGGTGGGGGCGCACCGGGCGGCGCGCTCGAGGGCCTCAGCGGGATCGGCGTCGAGGGCGGCCCGGGCGGCGAGGGCGAGCGCCGGCGCGCTGGGCGTCGGGCCAGCCAGCAGGGCCGCCGCCCGGCTCGACACCCAGGGGCTCCGGCCTGTCAGCCGGCCGTTGCGCCGCAGGCACTGGTGCGCGGCCGCGTCATCAGGCGTGTGGGTCAGGAAACGGTCACAGGCCTCGAGCTGATCTGCGGCGGTCCCGGCAGGCGCCACGAACTGGCGGCTCTCAGGGGTACAGCCCAGCCACCCCACCACGCAGAGCAGGGTCAGCCAGCCCGCACGGGGGCGCCCGAGCGGCACAGGCTCTCCACGGTGGCGGTCTGGGCACGGCGCACAGGGCGCGGTGGGCGCAGCGGGTGGGGACGGGCGCATGATCAGGGGATGTCGCGCGGGGCCCTGGGGTGGCGGCGTCGGCGCCAAATCGCCGCCAGACCCAGCGCGAGGCCCCACGGGGCCGGCCCGCGCGGTCCGCCCGGTCGCTGCGCACAGCCTTCGGCCCCGTCGCGGGGCGCGCGCTCAGCGGGTGGCCCGACGTCCAGCCCGGCGTCGGCCGGTGACGACCCGGCGTCGGCTCGGCCCGCCGCCGTGCTGCAGGTGCGATCCGCCGGATCGCACTGGGCATCGCAGATCCGGGCCGTGGGGGTGTCCGGCGCGCAGCCCAGGCCGGTCACGTCGGCGTAGCGGGCCAGCGCCGGCTGCCAGGTCTCGCCCCCGTCGTCGGACCTCGCGACGATCCAGGGCAGCGGCTGGCCTCGCAGGCAGGCCCAGAGCGCGCCGTCCTGCGGGTGCACCGCGAGGCAGCCGAGGGTGCCGGGTACGGGGCGCTGGTCCCACGTGTCCCCCTGGTCGTTCGAGCGCCACAGCCCCGAGAAGGGCGCGCTGAGCCACACCGTCGCGCCGCTGGCGTCGATGGCCACGCTCTCGGGTACGTCGTTCGGCACCGTCAGCAGCCGGGTCCAGGACAGCCCGCCGTCCTCGCTGCGCAGCAGGTGGCCGTCGGGGAACTGCTCCAGCGCGGCGTACACGCGGTCGGGATCCAGCGGATCGACCGCCAGGAAGCGAAACTCGTCGGCGCGGGGGCCCAGGGCCTCTGGGCCGATGGACACCGGCGTGAAGGTCTGCCCGCCGTCGTCCGAGCGCGCCGCCCCCGCCCCGTGGCTCAGATAGACCCGGGCGGGCTCGGGCGCGCGGATGAGCGAGCGCACCCGCCCGCCGAGGGCCAGGCCGGCGCCCAGCCAGGTCGCGCCGCCATCCGTCGTGCGGAAGACGTCGTTGGGGCGGGAGAGGGACTCTGTGCCGGCCAGCACCTCGCCCGGGCGAGCGGGGTGCCCCACCAGCGGGCCCACGAAGTGCCCTGTGAGCGCCCCCGACACCCGCTCAAAACCGCAGCCGGCATCGGCCGACAGGTAGAGGCCCTCGCGCGTCGCCGCGAGCCAGCGGCGCCCATCGGCCGACACCGGGAGCGCGGCGCGCAGGCCGGCGCTGAGGCTCAGCGCGTCATCGCACAGCCAGGCGAACGCGCCGCCGCGGCCCAGCAGCAGCCCCATCTCGTCTACGACCCACGGGCGCGCGCCGTCCGCGGCGGGGAACGAGATCCGCCAGACCCGGGGATCACCCTCGTGGGCGGCGGCGGGGCTGCCCAGCGCAGCGCCGACGGCGAGGAGCGCGACAGCGAGCAGGGGGCGGGTCGCGGTGAGCGGTGCGGCCAGCCGGCGGCGCGCGGCGTGTGATCGGCGCGACTTTCGTTGGGGCGGTGCATGCTTCACAATCGCCGAGTCTACCGGTGGGGAGGGGGAGTGTCATGGCGAGGTTGGGCGCGCTCATCGCGGGACTGTGGCTCTGGGGCTGCGCGGGCACCGTCGAGATGGGCAACCGCTTCAGCGGCACCTGCGAGGAGGGCCACGCCCGCTGCTTGACCGATCGGTGCACCGATCTGGTCGACGGCCGGGACTGCAGGCTGTCATGTGACTTCGAGGCGCGGCTCTGCGAGCGCGGCCAGCGCACGGGGGTGGCGAGCGGCCGCCGCCTGGGCAGCGATCAGGCCTTGCTGATCGACCTCATGGGCCCCGACATCGCCACGTCGAGCGCCATCACCCTCACCAAGGCTGGCGAGATTCGCCCCTGGAAGGACGCGCGCGCGCTGATGCCGGGGGCCTTCGTGAAGGCCGAGATCAAGCTGCCCGCCGACGTGCGGCTGGCAGAGCTGCAGCTGCTGCACGGGCCGGGCGGCTCTGGCGTGGGCTGCTTCGTCACCATGAGCGTCAACGACAAGCCCGTGCTGGGTCGGTACGCGCCGCCGCGCACCAAGGACGGCGGGCTGACCCGCGAGACCTGGGATCTCACCCGCTTCATCACGGTGGGTGGGGGGCCGCAGACGGTGACGCTGTTCATCTTCAACAACAACACCGCTGGCAGCACGGCGCCCTACCTGTTGGGGGCCGTCGAGGTCTACTACCGGGCCATGGAGGGCAAGCCGGTCACGCCCACGGAGTGAGCGCCCTCGGCTGGCGTTGGCGCGACCGCTCGCGGCGACTCCGGGGCCCTCGCCGCCCCAGCCGCCGCCGGGGTTGAGCCGGCGAGGCCCCTCAGGGCTGCCCGTACTGATCCACGATCCAGCGACCGACGCCCACCTCGGCGGCCCCTGGGGTCAGCTCCGTGCGGTTGCCACCCGGATCCACGACCCACAGCGACCGGCGGACGGGCGCGTCGCCCACCTCGCTCGTATACAGCACCGAGCCGGCAGGTCCGCGGCCAGCCGCCGCATCCGGCGCCCGCTCCGAGCCGACCTGGTCGGCGCCGTCCCCGTCGGGGTATGACTCGCTCGACAGCAGGGTGGACGACAGGTTGACCGTCGCGCCGGTGGTGCAGGTCTCGGCGCCGCGGAGCAGCGCGTTGAGATCGAAGCCCACCCGCATCAAGTCGAAGTGACCCTCGGGCCCCACCGGCTTGCAACCCAACGCCCGCCTTGTCGATACTTCGGCGCCCCGCGGTCCCCCGGCCGCGGTCCCCTGCCCTCTCGGGAGGCCCAGATGCGCACGACCGACGCCCCGGTGCGATTCGTCACCGCCGCCAGCCTGTTCGACGGGCACG
>JAUHVS010000434.1 GCA_030424955.1 bacterium
CGCCAGCCCCCCCGGCTGCGCCCGCACCACCGGCGCCGCCGCCGTCGACGCGCGCGCCGCCGTCATCGCTGCCGCCGCCACCCCCGGCGGGGAGGCAGGCCACCAGGGCGACGGGCAGCAGGCACAGCAGGGCGGCGCGGGGCCAGCGGGACACAGGGGGGCACGGCATGGGGGCTCCAGGGCGGATCGAACAGGCCACGGGGCGCTACGCGAGGGCGCGCAGCCAGGCGGGGATCCAGTCGGTGGTGATGCCCAGCAGATCGGCGAACCACTGGGCGCCGTAGCACAGCGCGCTGAAGCGCAGCGTGCGGCCGATGAGCGTGTAGGTGACGACCATCTTCAGGGGCAGGTCCACCAGCGGGGCGGCCAGGCACATGGCGTTGTGGGGGGGCAGGCCCACCACCGAGCCCACCGCCAGCAGGTAGGGGGCGCGCTCGCGCAGCCGCTCCTTGTCGAGGCGGTCCATCAGCCGGCGCAGGCGCTGGATGCGCCGCAGCAGGCTGTCGCCGAACAGGTACAGCAGCACGTTGCCCAGGGTCTGGGCGAGCCCCAGGGCCAGGCCCACCGCCCAGAAGGGGCGCTCGCCCGACAGGCCCAGGAACACGGCCCAGGCCTCGGCGTTGACGAACTGGATGAGGGGCGACGGGGTGAAGACCCCCACCGTCACCAGGTAGAACAGCACCGCCGCGGCCCCGCTACTCGGGGCAGGCGTTGGGGGCGCCCGCCGTGGAGTCGCCGGGCTGCCAGCGGATGGCGCGGAAGGTCAGGCCGCTGAGATCCTGGGCGAACACCTCGGGCGATCGGATGGCGCCGGCGGCCTCGCCGCAGAAGCTGTCGGCGGTGGTGGCCGAGCCGAGCAGGATGTCGGCCGCGATGTCCAGGTTGCCGACCGCCAGGGTGAAGTCGGGCAGCCAGATCTCGAAGCGGCCGTCGGCGTCCACGGTGGTGGTGAAGGTGGCCAGGGCCGGATCCCCCGGCTCGGCGCGCACCGAGCGCATGGCGCCGTCGAGGCTGCCGCCGCTGGCGCCGGGGATGGCCCGCAGCGAGATCCACAGCTGCAGGGGGATGTCGAAGTCGGCGGTGAACAGCCAGTCGCCGGTGAGATCGGCGTAGGCGCTGGGCACGGCGCTCAGGTCGGGCGCGGCCGGGCGCTCGATGACCCCGCTGTCGGGGGTGCCGGCGTCGGGCACCACGGGCTCGGGGTCGTCGGGGCAGCGGAAGGGCACGTCGCCCAGGTCGAGGCGCGCGCGGGGATCCTCGTCGCGCAGGGCGGCGAAGGTGGAGCCCTCGAGGGGCAGGGACAGGGGCCGCTGCACGTTGCCCTCGGCGGCGCCGCACCAGGTGCCGGGGCTCAGCGTGCGGGCGTTGAGGATCACCAGGGCCTGCACGGGATCGTCGCGGTTGATGATGCTGCCGGGCAGGTCGAGGGGATCGGCCACCAGCTGGAAGAAGCCGTCGTCGTCCACGGTGGTGGTGGTGGTGACCAGCGGCTCGCTGTCCTCGGGCATGTCCCACAGCCAGATGCGGGCGACGTAGTTGCGGGGCGGATCGGCCGTCTCGCCCTCGGCGCGATCGAAGATCACCCGCAGGCCCACCTCGATGCCGCCGAAGAGCAGGGAGTTGAGCAGCCAGCGGCCCTCGAGATCGGCCAGCTCGCTGTAGGTGCCGGCGTCCTGGCTGGGGTTGATGCCCCCGTCGCCGCGGTAGCTGGCCGTGCGGCCGCGCCAGGCGGCGTAGTCATCGCGGGGGCCGTCGCTGCAGGCGACGCTGAGGGCCAGGCTGGCGATGAGGCCGAGCCCGAGGGTGTGGCCCACGGCGCGCAGGCCGCGGGCGGCCCCGGTGGGCAGGGTGAGCCGGCGCATCACTCCTCCTCCTCGTCGTCGTAGTGGGGATCGTCGCGGCGCGGGAAGGGCGAGGGCGCGCGATCGTCGTCGCCGCCGAAGGCGAACTCCAGATCCACCGTCAGGTACTGGCGCCGGTCGGTGTAGGTGCCGTTGGTGGTGGGCTTCTGGATCGAGTCGGTGACGGTGACGTCGTCGAACTGCTGGAAGATGTAGCTGATGCTCAGCCCCACGTCGTACGGCAGCGCGATGCTGGCGCCCAGGCCCAGCTCGAAGTTGTCGGACTCGGCCAGCCCGGGCTCGTGGGTGCGGGTGGGGGTGGCGCCCGTCTCGTAGCCACCCCCCAGGTGCACCACGGTGTTCCAGATGAGGCCGTGGATGTCGACCTTCAGCCGGGCGGCGAGGGTGTCGTCGAACTGGCGCTCGATGGGGATCAGCTCGTCGCCAAAGCCGGGATCGTCGGGGCTGTTGTTCACGGCCGTCTGGCGGTCGGCGATGGACCAGTTGCTGAACTCGAACTCGGGGCGCAGCACCAGCCACTCCACCGGGGCGATGGCCAGCCCGCCGCGCAGGGTGTGGGCCACCTGCAGGGGCACGGCGGCGTCGACGGCCTGCTCGGGATCGTCGCCGGCCTGGATGTAGGCGCGGCCCCGCAGGTCGTAGGTGGTGCCGGTGTGCAGGGTGACGCCCAGGGAGAACCAGTCGGCGGCGTCCCAGCGCAGGCCGGCGATCCAGGTCAGCGCGGTGGCCGTGGCGTCGTCCAGCAGGATGCGGCCCTCTTTGAGGCTGCCGTCGGGCTGGAACAGGGTCTCGGAGGTGTCGAGGTTGCGGGCGCGGATCGTGCTCAGGCTGGCGAAGTTCACCACCGGCGTGAGGCCGATGGCCAGGCCGGTGGGCCGGTGCTTGAGGCCCAGGCCGGCGCCGGCGCTGATGATCGCCATGGCGGTGTTGATGGTGGCCCAGCGCTGGGGGCCGTCGTAGGCGCCCGGGAACTCGGCGGGGCGGTCGGGCTTCTTCTCCCAGCTCGAGGTGCCCGCGCGGGCCACGAAGACGGTGCCGCCCACGCCCAGATCGAAGGCCCCCAGCGCCCAGCCCCAGCTGCCCGCCATGGAGGGCACGACGCCCAGGGCGCCGGTCTCGTTGAAGCCGGCGTTGGCGGCGGCCTCTTCGGGGGGGATGCCGTTGAGATCGGCGGGTTTGTCGTAGGTGCCCCGCCGCGTGATCGCCTGCAGGCTCAGGGCGATGCGGGCCCCGGGCGACGCGATGCCGGCGGGGTTCCAGTAGACGTTCCAGCCGCTGTCATCGACGGGCCCACCGGCCAGCCCGCGGTAGCGCCCCACATAGAAGGGGTTGGCCAGCGCGGGGGGCGCGGTGAGGCACGCGAGGGCGGCGACGGTGACCAGCACGCGGCGCGACATCGATGCTCCCAGGGGGTCGGGTGCCAGCACTCTATCAGGCTGGGCGCGCGGTGCCAGGGCCCATGCGCCCGGGCGGTGGCTGGGGGCTGTCACCAAACGATCACACCGCGGGGGTCAAGACTTTGTCGCGCGGAGCCGATAAGCTCTCGCGCGAACCCACCCGAGTCGCTCGGGACCGCAACCAAGAAAGGGAGCCAACGTGTCGAAGACCTTGTCGATCCTGGGCGCTGAGGGCGAAGCCCTCCTCAACCACCGCAGTGAAGGCATCTCGGCCGACACCCTGCACCTGCCGGGCCCCGACTTCATCGAGCGGGTCATGGTGGACACCGATCGCTCGGTGACCGTGCTCCGCAACCTGCGCAGCCTGCAGAACCACGGCCGCCTGGCGGGCACGGGCTATGTGTCGATCCTGCCGGTGGACCAGGGCATCGAGCACACCGCCGGGTCGAGCTTCGCGCCCAACCCGCGCTACTTCGATCCCGCCAACATCATCGAGCTCGCCATCGAGGGCGGCTGCAACGCGGTCACCTCGACCCTGGGCGTGATGGGGGCCACCGCGCGGCGCTACGCCCACAAGATCCCCTACATCCTCAAGCTCAACCACAACGAGCTGCTCACCTACCCCAACAAGTTCGACCAGGTGATGTTCGCCCGCGTCGAGCAGGCCTTCGAGATGGGCGCTGTGGGTGTGGGCGCCACGATCTACTTCGGCAGCGAGGAGTCCAGCCGTCAGATCGTGGAGGTCAGCGAGGCCTTCGAGCGCGCCCACGAGCTGGGCATGTTCACCGTGCTGTGGTGCTACACCCGCAACAACGGGTTCAAGAAGGGCGGCACCGACTACCACACCGCCATGGATCTGTCCTCGCAGGCGATCCACCTGGGCGTGACCATCAAGGCCGACATCGTCAAGCAGAAGCTGCCCGAGGTGCACGCCCCCGGCTTCACCGACATCGGCTTCGGCAAGACCGACAAGCGCGTCTACAGCGAGCTGTCGAGCCCGCACCCCATCGACATGACCCGCTACCAGGTGGCCAACGCCTACCTGGGCCGCAGCGGGCTCATCAACTCGGGCGGCGCCAGCGGCTCGGACGACCTGCTGCAGGCCGTGCGCACGGCGGTCATCAACAAGCGCGCCGGCGGCACGGGCCTCATCCTGGGGCGCAAGGCGTTCCAGAAGCCCGTCGCCCAGGGCGTCGAGCTGCTCAACGCCGTGCAGGACGTCTACCTCGACGCCGCCGTCACCATCGCCTGATCCCGCCTGGGATCACGGGCGCCTCGCCTGGGCCCTGGCTGGGCTCAGCGGGGCGCGGCGATCCGCACCGGCAGCCGCCGGCTGACGCGGGTGCCGTCGCCCAGCTGCCCCTCATCGTTCTCGCCCCAACACCACAGGCTGTCATCGGTGAGCACGGCGCAGCTGTGGCTGTGGCCCAGGCTCACCTGGCGCACGGGCGCCGGCAGGCCCAGGACGGGGGCAGCGGTGCGGCGGGCGCGGACGGTGCCGTCGCCCAGCTGGCCGCCCCGGTTGTCGCCCCAGCACCACAGGCTCGCGTCGGCGCGCACGGCGCAGGTGTGATCGGTGCCGGCGCTGAGCTGCTGCGCGTCGTCGATGACGGCGACGGGCAGCGGGGCGGGCATGCGCAGCGGGCCCAGGCGATCGCGGTCCATGCCCTCGACGGTACGGAAGGGGACGCCCAGCGCGCCGTAGGTGCCGCGGCCCCAGCACGACACCCGGCCGGTGGGGTGTAGCGCGCAGGTGTGGTGTGAGCCCAGGGCCACCGCCGTGGCCGGGGGCATCGGGCGGTCGGTGGGCCGGCCGAACAGATCCACCTGCCCCGCGCGCACGGGGTGGGCGTGGGCGGCGTCGGGCGCGACCCCAAGCTGACCCACGCCGTTCTCACCCCAGCACCACACCGCGCCGGCGGCGTCCAAGAGGCAGGCGTGGCGGTTGGCCGTCGCGAGCGCCTTGATCGGGGCCTGCCAGCGGGCGGTGGCGTCGGGCGCCTGCGGATCGGGCAGCACCAGGGCGAGCGGGCCGCCGTCGCTGAAGGCCCCCGAGGGCGCGCTGCAGGCGAGCCGGCCGGGGGGCAGGGGGCCCGCTGGGAACGGGGGCGGGGCCTTGAAGTCGAGGATCACCTGGGGCAGCGGGCCGGGGGGCCCGGTGAGGGCGCACACGCGATCGCCCACGGCCAGGTCCGCCACGTGGCCGATCGCGCGCAGCTTGCCCCAGCAGAGCAGCGCGCCGGCGGTGGTGCGGCCGCAGGTCGACAGCGGGCCGGCGGCGAGGGCGCTGAAGCGGGGCAGGGCGGCCACCGCCTGCGCGCGGAGTTGGCGCTCGGGGCGCCCCCGCCGGGGCCGGCCGAGGGCGTCGCCCAGCGGGCCGAGCTGTCCGAAGCGGTCGTTGCCCCAGCACCACT
>JAUHVS010000435.1 GCA_030424955.1 bacterium
CGACGTGCGGCCGGGCGAGGTGACGCTCGCGCACCACGGCGTGCTGTTCCTCGATGAGCTGCCCGAGTTCCGTCGCGACGTGCTCGAGGCGATGCGGCAGCCGCTCGAGGACGGTACGGTGACCGTCGGGCGCGCGCAGCGCACGGTGACGATGCCGGCGCAGTTCCTGCTGACAGCGGCGATGAACCCCTGTCCGTGCGGCTACCTCGGCCACCGACAGCGGCCGCTCGCTCTGGCGCAGGAAGCGGTCGACCAGGGCGGGGATGTCGTCGGGCCGATCCCGCAGGGGCGGCACCCGCACGCTCATCACGTTCAGCCGGTAGAACAGGTCTTGGCGGAAGCTGCCCTCGGCCACCATCCGGGCCGGATCGCGGTGGGTGGCGGCGATGACCCGCACGTCCACCGTGCGGCTGCTGTCGGCGCCCACCGGCCGGATCTCCCCCGACTGAAGGGCCCGCAGCAGGCGCACCTGCAGCCGCGGGCTGACCTCGCCCACCTCGTCCAGGAACAGCGTGCCGCCGTCGGCCTGGGTGAACAGGCCGGGCCGCGTCTTCTCGGCGCCGGTGAAGGCGCCGCGCAGGTGCCCGAACAGCTCGCTCTCGAGCAGGGTCTCGGTGAGGGCGCCGCAGTTCACCGTCACCAGCGGCTGGGTGCTGCGGGCGCTGTGGCCGTGGATGGCCTTGGCCACCAGCTCCTTGCCGGTGCCGCTCTCGCCCAGGATCAGCACCGGCACCCGGCTGCGGGCGGCCCGCGCCACCTGCCGGAACACCTCGATCATCTCGGCGCTCGAGCCCACAAGGGCGGTGGGCGCGTCATCGGCGCGGTGGGGCAGCGGCACCCGCCCGCTGCGCCGCTGCCGCGCCGCGCGGCGCACCGACAGCTGCAGGGGCTCGATGCGCCCCGGCCAGCGCACCAGGTCGTGGGCGCCGCCGTGCAGGGCGCGCACGGTGGCCTCGATGCTGGGGCTGCGGTCGTAGAGCACCACCGGCAGCTCCGGGTGGCTCGCCCGCAGCCAGCTCAGGGCAGCGAAGCCGGCGCCGTCGCTGCCCGCCTGCCCGGCCAGCACCAGGTCCAGCCCGGGCGAGCGATCGGCCTTCAGGCCGGCGAGATCGTCCACCACCACCCACTCGATGGGGACCGCGCTGAGCTGCTCGATGAGCTGCTCGCGGGCGGGGGAGGGCGGGGCCACCAGCAGGGCGCGGATCGGCAGCGTCATCGGCGGGCCTCGGGGGGGGTGGCGCGGCGCACGAGCTCGCGCTCCACCAGCGCGGTGAGCCGATCGGGGTCGCTGCTGGGCAGGGCGGGGGGCACGCGCACCCGCAGGTCGAGCCGGTAGCCGCCGGCGAGGGCGCGCAGCACGGGGTCGTCGGCGCTGTCGGTCCAGGGCATGGGCTGGTCCAGGTCGAAGTAGCTCAGGGCGGTGCGGCACCAGGCCACGCTGGGGCAGTCGGCGGGCAGGGCGTCGTCCGCCAGCGCGCTGCGGTGGCAGTCCCCACAGCCGATGGCGATGGCCTCGCCGCGGGCCCAGGTCAGGTCGGCGGTGTCTTGATCGCTCAGCCTCGGCCGGGCCTCGGGGCCGTCGGGGGCGGGGGGGCGCTCGGGGCGGGCCGCGTCGGCGTCGGCCCCCTCGGGGGTCGCCCAGGGGGCGTCGGCCTCGCCGCACGCCCACAGGCCCAGCAGGCTGAGCAGGCCGAGCAGGCTGAACGCCACGAGGCGGGGAGAGGGGGCGGCCGGTCGCATGGGCGCGAAGGTAGGGGTCGAGCGGCGCTCCGCGCAATCCCGTGCGCGCGCCGGCGGCGTCAGGGGCCGAGCAGCGCGTCCAGCACGGCGGGCGCGAAGGCCACGCTGCCAAAGCGGCCGGCGTCGTGCAGCCCCCCGGTGGAGAACACGTTGATCTCGACCACGCGGGCCCCGATGAAGTCGAGCCCCGCCAGCCGCACGCCGTCGGCCACCAGCTGCGCGCCGATGATCTCGCAGGCCGCGAGCTGTGCCTCGGACAGCGCCACCTGGGCGGCCGTGCCGCCGATGGCCACGTTGGATCGGAAGTCCCCCTGGGGGGGCCGGCGCTGCACGGCGCAGGGCTGGCCGTCCACGAACAGCGGCCGGCCGTCGAGCAGCACCACGCGGGTGTCGCCGTCCACCGCCTCGGGCAGCCAGCTCTGGGCGAGGGCCACGCCGTCGCGGGTGAGCACGTCCAGGATCTGGTTGAGGTTGGCGACGTCGCCGGGGCTCACGCGGAACACGTCGCGGCCGCGGGTGCCCAGCAGGGGCTTGAGGATCGTGGGCCCGGCCTGCGCCTCGCAGAAGGCCCGCAGGGCCGCGGGATCGCTGCTGACCAGGGTCTCGGGGCGCACGCTCGGCGGGAACCGCGACAGGTACAGCTTGCTCGACGCCCGCGACAAGCCGTCGGGATCATTGATGATCTCGACGCCCCGCGCCTTGGCAAGCCGCAGGGTGTCGAGCAGGTGCTGGTGGGCCCACGCCCGCGGATCCCGGGCGGGGTTGGTGCGCACCAAGACCAGCTGCTCCGCCAGCGGCGCGGGGGTGACCGGCGCCGTGGCCAGCGCCGCGAGGGTGGCGGCGACGTCGGCGCCGGCGGTGACCGCGCGCTGTCGCACCCGCAGGGCGTCGTCGGTCACGTCCACCCCGCCCACGGTGGCCACCCCGGTCGGGTGGCCCCGGCGCGCGGCCTCGTGGATCAGCTCAGCGGTGGTCATCTGCGGGGTCAGATCGGTGATCCCGTTGACCAGGAAGATGACGGGGCGCTTCACAGCACGCCCCCCTGCAGCGGGATCGCGCGGCCGTCCAGGGGCGTGGGATCGATCTCTTCGCTCTGCCCCTCGCGCAGCACGCCCAGGTGCAGCACCCGCGCGCCGGTGTCGGCCACGGGATCCACGCTCTTGCCGATGACGATGCCGTCGTGGGGCGCACGGTACTCGGCGGTCTGGTGGCCGAACACGTCCTTGATGCGGGCCACCACCTCGCCCTCGCGCACCATGGTGGCGACCTCGGGGAAGACCTCGAGCAGGCCGCCGGTGTCGGTGCGCAGCCAGCTCGACCGCGCACAGATGATGGGGGCCGGCAGCGGCTTGGGGGGGCGCTTTCGGGTGAGCCCGGTGTCGGCCAGGATCGCCTTCAGCCCGCTCAGGCCCCGCTTGATGAACAGGGGCTGGAAGCGCTGCGGATCACCCACCTCCACCGTGATGGCCGGGATGCCGAGCGCGGCGGCCGAGCCCCGGAGCGTGCCGTCGCTGGGCGGGTTGTCGAGGATGATCTGCGGCCGCTGGAGCCGGGCCATGCTCGCCGCCGTCGGATCGCTCATGTCGGCCCGCACATACAGCGAGTTGACCCGCCCGCGGCTCGCGGTGTGCAGGTCCACCATGATGTCGAGGTGCTTCATGACCTTCTCGACGAACCGGTAGGCGTACACCTGGGTCTCGGGCCCCTCGGGGTGCCCCGGGAACTCGTGGTTCAGATCGTCGCCGTCCGGGAAGCGCCGCAGCTTGCGGCGGAAGGCCGGCACGCTCACCACGGGCACGGCCACCAGGGTGCCGCGCAGCGCGTTGGGGTCGAGCCACTCGAACAGGCGGTGGATCACCGGGATGCCGTTCAGCTCGTCGCCGTGCACGGCGGCGGTGAGCCCGAACACCGGGCCGGGGCGCACGCCCCGCGCGGCGATGACGGGCACCTGGATGGGGCGGCCCAGCCCGTCGTGGGTGATGGTCAGCCAGAAGCGGCTGATCTCGCCCATGGGCAGGCGGTCGAGGCCGAGGGTGTCGCGGCTTTCACTCGTCACGGCATGAGCTCCCGCAGCAGCGCCGGATCGTCGTTCATCTGCCCGAACAGGCGGCGCCGGAAGCGCCCCCGCTGGGTCTGCAGCGAGGTGGTCATGCGGTCGATGGCCACGGTGGCCAGCACCGTCTGCACGAAGGCCTCCACCAGGGCGTCGATGCCCAGGCCGAGCTGGTTGAAGTCCTTGCGATCCATCAGCACCAGGCGGTTGGGCTCGGTGTCCCAGGTGCCGTCGGCGCGCTTCACGCTCAGGTTGGTGCCGAGCATGTCCCAGCTGCTGGTGCTGGCGTCGAGGCTGTCGGTGAGGGGCGAGCGGGCCCGGCGGGCGTACAGGGCGAGGGGCGAGAAGCCGTCGCTGCTCGCGCAGATCATCATGCGCAGGTCGGCCACGAAGATCCGCGAGCGCCGGTCGGGCATGGTGCCCACGTGGTAGAAGACGCCCTCCCCGGTGCGCGAGCTCCAGCCGCTGTTGCCGATGAGGCTCTGCACGATGAAGCGCTCGTAGGGGTGGTCCATGGCCATGAAGGCGTCGAGCTCGGCGGGGGTGGTGAGGGTGTACACCCCCTGGCCCGCGTTGCTGTAGGGCACCTTCACCACCGCCCGGCCGCCCATGCTGCGCACCCACAGGGGCACCTCGGGCAGGCCGATGTCGCGCAGGGTGCGCGGGGTGTGCACCTTGAGCCGGGCCTCTGACAGCTGCGCGTTGAGCAGGTCGTAGGCGGTGCTGGCCACCGACTTGTTGCGCCCGCCCGCCAGGCACACCGTCACCGGGTTGAGCACCGCCGTGCGGGTCTCGGTGGGCATGCGGGTCCAGGGCCGCTGCGTGATGTAGCGCATGGCCGCGCGGATGGGGTGCCACTCGCCGGCGTCGTCGCGCACCAGCATCAGCCCGTCGTCCCAGCGCACGGGCGGATCGGGGTCGTCCTGGTCGTGCACCGCCAGCCACACCGGCTCGTTGAAGGCGTCGGCCATGGCCGCGGCGTAGCCGGACGCCTCCATCACGTTCTTGTCGTAGATCATCGCCAGCCCGCCCACGGGCAGCCGGCGCCCGGCCAGCAGGCCGTTCTTGAAGGCGCGCTCCATCAGGGTGCGGTAGCCCCCCTGCTCGTCGGCCTCTTCGTACAGGGGCATCGACTTCTGCCCCGACGGGCAGGAGTTGGTCTCGATCACCACCATGCGCCGCCGCCCGTCGTGGGTGGTGACGTGCATCAGGTCGCAGCCCGACCAGAAGTAGTGCTTCGGCGGCGTGCACAGCAGCTCGGTGAGCTGTTGGGCGTCGCAGCGTGGGTTGAGGTGCTTGTAGCGCTCGATGATGCGCTCGCGGCTCAGGCCCAGGAAGAACCGCACCAAGGGGTGGATCTGGGCGTTGAGCACACGGGGGTAGAAGTGGCGCTCGGGCTCAAAGTGCCCAGGCAGCACGCGGACGGGAGCGGACGGCGTCATGCGTCCTCCACGGCCGGACCTCGCAGGGCCGAGGTCGCACAGGAGTCAGGATTGGCGGGGGTCAGGGTGCCGGGATAAACGCGGTCACACAACGGAAGAGGCCGAGCCAGCGGCCCAGCTCGGTGGCGTCGACCACGATCGGCCGGTAGCCGTGGGCCCGCAGGGCGCGGGCCGCGAGGCGCGTGTAGCGAGGGCCCAGGCCCTTGAGGCCGGGCGACACGGCGGTCTCGCTCAGGCTGGGCAGGAAGGCGAGCTTGCGGCCCTTGCCCAGGTTCACCAGCAGGGTGTTCGCCGGGCTGTAGTACACGGCGTCCTTGGGGGCGTCGCTGCCGTCCTCGGCGTCCACCGCCGTCCACAGCTGGGGCGGCAGCATGGGCACCCGCACCACCTTCAGGCCCAGGCGCTGCACCTGATCGGCGGCGGCGTCGAGGTGGGC
>JAUHVS010000436.1 GCA_030424955.1 bacterium
CGACGCGCGCGACGCCGGCGAGGGCGTCACGTCCGCTGGTCGTCAGGGCCGTGCGGTCACCGACGACGGCCATCGGGACCGTCGCGACGACGGTGAGGCCGTCGCGGTGGGAGACGACGCCGGGCACCTGGGCGAGGGCCGCGTGGGGGCTGGCGGGGTAGATGAAGGCGATGGGGTAGGCGAGGCCGTCGGGCCGGGCCTCCAGGGGCTCGCGGCCCTGGACGAGGGTGACGTCCTCGGGGGCGGCCTGGGGGCCCAGGGCCGACATCACCGCCACGAAGCTGCCGTTGGGGCGCAGCACGGCGTGCACCGCGCTCTCGGCGGTGAGGATCAGCGGCTGGCCCAGGTCGTCCACCCCCACGCCATTGCGGAACTCGGCGCGCACGCCATCGGCGTCGTAGGCCGCCCCGCGCAGGGTGTCGGCGGGGTCCAGGAGCAGCACCTCGTAGCCGCCGTCGGGGGTGTCGATGAGGCCGGCGGGCTGGCCGATCCCGTCGATGGGCGTCGCCTCGCCGAGGCCGCCGTCGGCGGTCACCACGGCGACGCGGGGGGGATCGGCCAGCAGCACCCGCAGCTCGCCCGCTGCGTCGTAGTGGCAGTCCACCGGCGCCAGCCCCGACAGGTCGCGCAGGGGCGCGGTGGGCACGCCGTCGGCGTCGGGGCCCAGCTCGAGCAGGCGCTCGCCGTAGCGGTCGGCGATGCACAGCCGCCCGTCGGCCGCCACGTGCATGCCGGTCACGGCCACCAGGCGCGCGCGGGGGGCGGCCCACAGGGGGTTGGCGCCGCCGCGGGGCCCGATGCCGTAGAGCATGTAGCCGGGCACCGCCTGGCCCGCGACCTGGGTGTCGCGGGCGAGGTACAGCGTGTCGCCGGGGCGCACCGCGCGGCCCGCCCGCACCCACTCGACGCCGCGCTGGTCGAGGATGACGTCGCCGAACACCCCCTGGAACACCAGCCCGTGCCCCGGGAACAGCACCGGGGCGTAGGGGTTGGGCAGGGGGCGCTCCAGCCGGGGGCCCCGCAGGCCCAGATCGGTGAAGAAGGCGCCGTCGGCCAGCTCGATGAAGCCCTGGGGGAACAGGTTGCCCCAGTCCACATCGAAGCGGCGGGCGTACTGGTCGCGCCACAGCGTGCGCAGGGGCCGCGAGCGCAGCAGCGAGATCGGCGGCTCGGTGGGGTGCAGGGCCAGGATCTCGCTCTCGGGGCTGCCGCCCACGCCCACCATCAGCCGGCCGGTGCGGGCGTGGTAGCCCAGGGCGAGCTGGCCGTTGCCGTCGTGGGGCGAGCGGCCGAAGGGGTTGACGTTGCGCCAGCCGGGCGGGTTGTCGGCGCAGCGGGGGGTGCCCACGCCGTGGGTGCAGGCCTCGGTGATCAGATCGAAGATCACCGTGGGGGTGCCGCTGCGGTCGACGTGGGTGACCCGCACGCCCGCTGGCAGGTGGTTGAACAGGCCCCACTTGTTGATGACGTACAGGGTGTCGGCGTCGATGGCGTACACATCGAAGTGCTCGGCGCGATCCACGCCGTCGAGCAGATCGGCGTACAGCGGCCGCAGGGCGTCGAGGTCGATCCAGGGCCGGGTGTCGCCGGTGGCGAAGTCGAGCACCTCGAAGCCGGCGGCCGTGCGATACACCAACAGGGTGCCATCCCACGACACCTGCGGGGGGACCCGCACGCCCTGGCACCAGCGCCCCACCACCGCCTGGTGCACGTCGATACACTCGCCGCAGCCCATGGGATCGGTGAGGTAGCACAGCGGGCCGCGGGTGGAGAGGCGCAGGGGGGCCAGCGCGGCCGAGAGGGTGTCCCCCTCGTGATCGCTCACGGCGGCGACCCCGGGCAGGTAGGCCTCGGCGAACAGCGGGCTGGGGATGAACAGCTCAGACACCGGGGGCTGCCAGCCGCCGTCGGCGCGGGCGGGATCGTCGCCCAGGGTCACCTCGACGCCGTCGTAGGCGCCGTCCCCGTCGTGATCGGGGTCGAAGTCCGACGTGCCCAGGGCGGCCTCGGCGGCGCGGGAGAGCCCGTCGCCGTCCAGATCGAGGGCGTCGCGATCGTCGATGACCAGGCGGCGATCCCAGCCGTCGCCGGCCACCGTCGACAGCCGCATGTACAGCGTGTTGTCGGGCAGCCACCAGCCGGCCGCCGAGGTGTCGACGGTGCACGCGCCGACGCTGCGCTCATCGCAGGCGGTGGCGACGCCCCAGGCCTCGGTGAGATCCAGGTAGCCGCTGCCCGGCGCGTCCAGGGGCAGCACGCGGTAGCCCAGCCCGAACTGTCGCCGCTCGGCGCCGCTGTCGGTGATGCCCGAGGGCTGCCAGTTGAACACTGGCCCCACCCACAGGGCGTGCCATTCGCTGTCGTAGTAGAGCTCTGTGCCTTCGCCGATGGGGCTCATGTGTTGCAGGAGGGTGAAGTCGTGGGTCGTGCCCGAGGAGACCGCGGGGGGGCCCTCGAAGCGCACGGTCCAGGCGCCGTCGGGGTGGCGCCGCAGCACCCACAGCACGGAGAGGGGCCCCGTCGTGCCGCCGTTGAGCTGCCCGATGCCGATGTAGCGCCGCTGCACCACGAAGGCCGCGGAGCCGTCGGGCAGCCCCTGGCTCGCGCGGATCCGCCAGGTGGTGTTCAGGTGGTCCCGCAGCCCGCTGAACAGGCGGTCCCACAGGCCGCTCAACAGATCCTCGGTCAGCGACTCGGCGTCCGCCACGGCGCCGAGCTCGGCGGCCTCCATGGCCAGGTGAAGCCCGCGGTCGGGGTCATCGAAGTCGTAGCACCAGATGGCCACGTCGGCGGCCATGCAGGCGCGGCCGTCCAGGTCGAACAGGCTGTCGTTGAGCCGCACGCTCAGGGCCTCGGGCAGGCGGCTCCAGGCGGCCGAGGGCTCGAACTGCGGCCGCGGCGACTGCGCGGCCACCCGCACCTCGGGCGCGTCGGCCCACACCTCGTCGCAGCGGATGGACCAGATGTAGGCGTCGCGGGTGGGCACCACGGCCACCAGGCGGTCGTCCAGGATGCCCGCGATGGCCCGGGCGTTGACCCCGCCCTGGGGCGGGTGGATCACCGCGCGCCACGGATCGTCGGGGGTGGGCCGGCAGCTGATGGACAGCCCCGAAGTGTTGTCGAGCCGGTACGCGGCGCCGCGGCTGTCGCGCAGGATGGTCTGGCGGCCTGTGAGGCGCAGGCCGCTGGCCTCGGGGGCGTCCTCGAAGCGCACCCCGGGGCTGCTGGTCTGCCACGGGGGCAGCCCGTGGGCCAGCCCGGCGCACAGCGCCAGCAGCGCCACGGCGCGGATCAGCGTGCGTGTCATGTCCCCCTCGCTCTCCGCGGCGCCCGTGGGCGGGCCGCGGGGCGAGCATCGCCGGTCGGCGTCCGCCCGCGCCACTGCCACCCACGCCTCGCCAGGGCGTGGGCCTGCCCTGGCAGGCCGAGCACCCATCCGGCCGGTGGCCATGGCGTGTGCCCCGCTGAGGATGTGGTGCGCCGAGCGGGCTAGCCGTTGTACGCGAACTTGTGGCCGCCCTTGCGCTGATGCCATGACAGCGATCGGCTCATCACCGCCTCCAGATCGCGGGGGCTGATCTGCGAGCGCCCTCCCAGATCGAGGGGGTGCGGGATGGAGTCATCCCCCAGGGTCTCCCAGGCCGCGTGGACGCAGCGCCACACCAGGTTGGAGCAGTAGACGTCCTGGCGCACGTTGGGTCCGAACTGGCTGTTGTGCGTCTGACCGCCGCGTCGGCGTACCACCGAGAGGGTAGCGCTGCCCTTCGCGTAGGACCCGAAGTCGCGGCCGACCCCGAAGCCTTCCAGATCTTCTCGGTTGTTTCGCATGCCGACGAAGCTCTCGGCCATCAGCGCGACCAGCTCCCGCAGGTCGGTTCGGCGCGGCCCGCGGTAGGTGAAGGCCCGGTAGTTGCCCGCCGGGATGTTCTGGATCCGCAGTCCGGAGCCCACCGCCTCCGCCACCCGAAGGCGCTGCCCGATGACCGACACCACGATCGCCGCGTGCACCGAGCTCGCGTGGCCGCGCTTGAAGGGCGATCCGATCCGCTGGGCGGTGGAGATGACGCCGTGCATCAGCGAGCCGAAGCTGTCGGCGGTGAAGAGCACATCTCCGCGTTTGACGCTGGACATCTGAACAACTCCTCTCGATTGAGCGCCGCAACGGGCGGGGCTCGGTTGGCTGTGATCGCGCGGGTGTCGGCCATGGACCCACGGTGGCCCAGTGCACACTCGGTGACAGTCCCAGGCAGCTCAACACTTGACCGAGGCTGGCGCGGCCGTCAAGGCGGCTCAGCGAGTGGCGGGCCGGCGATCGGGGCTCGCGCGTCCTCTGCCATCCGCTTGACAAAACGTGTGGTACCGCCCTGGCGTCGACCGGGGCGCCGCTGACGGGGCGCGGAGCGGCAGCCTGAAGGACCCGCCGCGCCCTGGCCCGTTCAGCGGCCTTGGCCCGCCGCGGTGTGCTGGGCGCGGCGCCGCGAGAGCTCGTCGACCGGCGGCGCCACGTCTGGGTCGGCGGCCCCGCCCGTGGCCCGATCCGCCGGCCCGTCCGTGGGCAGCGCCGGCGGGTGGGCGCCCGGCATCGGGTGCACGGTGATCCTGCCCTTCGGCTGCGCGTCGAGGCGGATGACGTCGGGGAAGGCCTGGAGCAGGGCGGACAGGCTGTTGAACCCGGTCGGCACCGTGGCCACCGCCGGCGGCAGGGCGGCCTGCAGGCGCCGCACGAAGGCCGGCTGTGGCAGGGGCGCGTCCAGCTCCGCCGCGGCCTGCCGGATCGCCGCGCAGATGGCCGGATCGACGGGGCGGCCCGCCTCGGTCGGGCGGATGACCTGCACGGCGCCGTGGCCGCCCTGCACCCGCACAGCCGGCACCGCCTCGCGCAAAAACCGCAGCCAGCGGCCGGGCTTCTTGCCGCCCACCGTGGCGAAGACGAGGGCGTCGAGGGCCTCGCCCCAGTGGCCGCGGGCGGCGGTCATGAGCTCGCCGGGGTGGGTGACGCCGCGGTCCACCAGCGCGCCGATGTGGCCGCGCAGGTCATCGAGGGTGGGGTCGGCCGCGCCCTCTGGGATGCGGTGGAGCTGCTCACCGTCGAGGCGCCAGCCCGGCACGCCCTGGGCGAAGACGGTGCGCCACATCCCAGGCTTGCGGTCCACCAGGGATCGCACCAGCGCGTCGGCCGCCGCCTGCCCCAGCGCGGCCCGCACCACCTGCACGGCCTTGGGCAGCGGCATGACCTCGGCGTCGCTGGCGTCCAAGGCGGCGCGGAGCGTGGCCCGCGGATCGGCGGGGGTCGGCGGCTCGGGCGCTGGCTGCGGCGCGGACGCCGCCTGGGTGGGCGCTGGCGCCGCCTTGAACGGGACGGGCGCCTTGGCGCTGGCGTCGGGGTAGACCAGCGGGCCCTGCAGCACTGGCTGGCCGAGGATATCGGCCACCCGCAGGGTGGGGATGCCCACCCGCAGGTCTGCGTGATCGCGGAAGAGGTCGTTGCTGACCACCGCCGCGTCCAGCGCGCGGGCGCTGTGCAGGATGTAGGGATCGGCCGCTGTGTCCGCCGGACAGACTGTCAGCCGGCCCGCCCGCCGATCTTGCGCGAGGCGGGCGCGCTCGGTGTCGCCCGCCTTGGCGCTCAGCCACGCGAAGACGCCGCC
>JAUHVS010000437.1 GCA_030424955.1 bacterium
GTAGGTCTTGAGGTGGCGGGTGGGGGCCTGGCGCAGGCACAGATCCACGAAGGCGTCGGTGAAGCGGGCCCGATCGAGGGTCGCGGGGGGGTCGGGCTCGGCGGGCCAGCGGGTGAGATCCACCAGGCCGCGCTGGCGGGCGCGCAGGTCCTTGACCCCGGCCCGGGTGCGGCGCTTGAAGGGGGGCGGGGGGGCCTGCACTGCCAGCGGCTCCGGGGCGGGCAGGCCCTCGGCGGCGGCCGGCGGGCACGCCCAGCACAGGGCCAGGCCGGTCAGTAGCGGCAGGATCCAGTCGCGCACGGCGGCGGAACATAGTGCCAACCGCGGGCCGACGCAAAGCGCGCGGTGGGTCAGCCCTCGCCGCCCTCGTCGCTGAGGGGCGGGAAGTCGGCGGTCTGCCAGTCGGTGACGAGGCAGCCCGGGCCGTCGAGCTCCGGCAGGCGCTCAGCGCCCAGGGCCCGCACGATGAAGTCGATGTGGGTGCGGGCCGCGGTGTCATCCCAGCACTCCACCGCCAGCGCCTCGCCCTCACCCTCGAGGTCGCCGCCGGTGACGATGACGTTGGCCACGCCGGCCCCGCTGGTGGCCCAGCGCACCCGCGCGGTGATCTCCTCGATGGCCGAGCGGGCGGGGTCCCCCTCGTCGGTGTCGAAGGGGAAGCGCAGATCGAACACGCCGCCCTGGGGGCCGTAGCCCAGGAAGTACCGGGCGTCGATGGGCGCGGCCTCGCCCCAGCTCAGGGCGTCGTAGCGCACGTTCAGCGCGCCGCGGTCCCCCAGGCGGGCGTACTCGGCGCGGGCGCTGCCGGAGGCCACGGCGTCGGTGAAGCTCGCCAGCACGTCGTAGTCGAAGGTGAAGCCGCCCTGGCCGCCCTCGGCGGTGTCGGCGTAGCCGCCGGCGATGAGCGGCTGCCACTCGGCGTCGGCCGCGAAGGCCTTGACCCCGACCTGGTAGGCGAAGGCGTCCCCCTCGGTGCGGGCGATGGTCAGGCGGAAGCTGGTGCGGGTGTCCCAGTCGGTCCACGGGCCCCAGAGGCAGCCGCGGGCGTCACAGGCGTTGGGCGGGTTGCGGGTGATGTCGGTGACGATCTGCAGGGCGCCGCCCACCTGGTCGCGCAGGCCGGCGATGATGTCGCGGGCCATGGCGTAGTAGACGGCCGGGGTGGCGACGGGGGCGTCGACCGCCACGCCCGGGGGATCGAACTCCTGCGGCTGGGGCAGGGCCTCGAGCAGGCCGTCATCGGCGAAGGCGTCCGGGTCGAAGCCGTCGAACATGGGCAGCTCGGCCTCGCCGTAGGCGCAGGCGGCCGGATCGCCCTGGGGGTAGGCCATGCCGGCGACGGTGAACTGGATGAAGTCGCGGGTGAAGGCCGGGCCCCAGCACTCCGACACCTCAGCCTGCACGCCGGCGGGCAGATCGCCGTGGGTGGCGAGCACGTCGGCGCGGCCCGGGCCCTCGGCGGTCCAGCGGGCGCGCACCTGCAGCAGCTCGCGGCGGTCCTTGGCGGGGTCGTCCTCGTCGATGTCGAGGTTGGACACGAAGTCGAAGGTGCCGGCGCGATCGGAGGTCTCGGTGTACCGGTACAGGGTGCTGGTGGCCTGCTCGCTGAAGGCGCCCTGCACGTCGGTGAAGGTGACCTCGATCTGGCGGCTGTCGGCCAGGGTGTAGGTCACCGCGATCTGGCCCAGGGCGTCGTGGGCGATGGGATCGACGCTGCGGGCGGCGCTCAGATCGTAGGTCCAGGCGCCGGCGCCGCGGCGGGCGTCCGCGCCCGGGGTGTGCTGGCCGCTGAGCACGGTCACGGCGGCCTCGGGGCTGCCGTCGCGGGGCCAGGCCTGCACGGCGTAGGTGTAGCCGTCGCCCTGCCGGTCCACCCGCACCTGCCAGGTGGCCGGGGAGAGCGGCTCCGTCCAGGGGCCCCAGACGGCGTAGGTGCTGCCGTCGGTCTCGGTGGCGGGCAGCTCGACCACGTCCTCGATGACCTGGGTGATGCGGCGCACGAAGGCGTTGACGTGCTGCGTGGTGCCCCAGGTGAAGGCGTAGAAGGTGGCCTGCTGCGGCACCTGGAAGGCGCCCGAGGGCATGGCGATGGTCATGGCCTCGGCCCGGGGCAGGGCCTGCTTCAGCTCGGTGACGGCGGGGCCGTCCTCGGGCTCGGTGTCGCAGGCGGTGAGCCCGGGCAGGGCGAGGGCGGCCAACAGGGCGAGGCGAGTGCGCATGGGGTGTCTCCGTTCTCGGTGCGTGGCCATGGACCCGCGGGCCCCGGTGGGATGGAAACACAATCGACCGGCGGTCGGTGAGCGCCGGCGCGCTGACGGGGCCGGTGGCGATCTGCCGCGCCGTGGTCGATACTGCCCGTGAGCTCGGGCCCGCACCCCGCAGGGGGGCGCGGGGGCTGAGCGGCGCGCCGTGAGGGGGAACATGCAGGGCTTTGTGCGGGTCAGCGCCGCGGTGCCGGTGTGCGGCGTCGCGGACTTCGAGGCGAACCGGGCGCACACCCTGGCGCTGTGGCAGCAGGCCCACGCCGAGGGGGCCGCCGTGGTGGTGTTCCCCGAGCTGGGGCTGTGCGGGTACTCCGTGCGCGACCTGCTGCTCGACGGTCAGCTGCGCCGCGCGGTGGACGAGAGCCTGGCCTGGCTGTGCGCGCAGGGGCGCGACCTGGCGCCGCTGGCGCTGGTGGGCCTGCCGGTGGCCGTGACGCCGGGCCTGTACAACTGCGCGGCGGTGCTCCAGGGCGGCCGGGTGCTGGGGGTGGTGCCGAAGGCCTACCTGCCCACCTACCGCGAGTTCGAAGAGGCGCGCTGGTTCCGCCCGGGGGTCGACGTGCCCGCCGGCAGCACCTGCACCGTCGCCGGGCAGACGGGCGTGCCCTTCGGCACCGACCTGCTCTTCGAGGCGGGCGGCCTCACGGTGGGCGTGGAGATCTGCGAGGACTACTGGGTGCAGGTGCCGCCCAGCGCCTACCAGGTGGGGGCCGGCGCCCAGCTGATCTGCAACCTGTCGGCCAGCAACTTCACCGTGGGCAAGGCCGAGCTGCGCCGCCTGCTGGCCCAGGCCGCGAGCGACCGCGGCAAGTGCGCCTATGTGTATGTTGCGGCGGGCCCCGGGGAGTCCTCGACGGACCTGGCCTTCGACGCCGACGCCTTCATCTGTGAGAACGGCGCCGTGCTCGCGGAGTCCACGCGGTTCGCCCGCACCGACCAGCTGGTGACCGTCGACGTCGATCTGGAGCGGCTGGATCGCGAGCGGCTGAGCACCGGCAGCTTCGGCGACTGCGCCCGCGCCAACCCGCGGCCCTTCCGGCGGGTGCCCTTCGCGGCCGCCGAGGCCCCCGCGCCCCTGCGGCGGGCCGTGGATCCGCACCCGTTCCTGCCCCGGGATCCGGCGACCCTGGCGCGTCGCTGCTGGGAGATCTTCGAGATCCAGTCCAACGCCCTGGCCACCCGCATGGCGGCCATCGGCCGGCCGAAGCTGGTGCTGGGCGTGTCGGGGGGCCTCGACAGCACCCAGGCGGCGCTGGTGGCGGCCCAGGCCCTCGACCTGTTGGGGCAGCCCCGCAGCGATCTGATCTGCGTCACCATGCCCGGCCTGGGCACCACCCCGGGCACCCGGGACAACGCGCAGACGCTCACCGAGGCCCTGGGCGGCACCTTCCTGCAGATCGGCGTGAGCGAGGCCAGCCGGCTGATCCTGGGCGCCGTGGATCACCCCGCCGCCGAGGGGGCCGAGGACGTGGCCGGGCTGCTGGCCCGGCTGCGGGTCGATCCGTCGCTGGGGGACGTGGCCCTGGAGAACGTGCAGGCGCGCCTGCGCACGCTGCTGCTGATGACCCTGGCCAACCAGCACCGCGGGCTGGTGGTGGGCACCGGCGACCTGAGCGAGAAGGCCCTGGGCTGGGCCACCTACGCGGGCGATCACATCGCGATGTACGACGTGAACGCGGGGGTGCCCAAGACCCTGATCCGCTTCGTGATCAAGTGGGTGGCGAACGAGCGCGCGGCCACGTGGACCGGCGACGCCGGCGCCCTGCGCGCGACGCTGTTCAGCATCCTCGACACGCCCATCTCGCCGGAGCTGCTGCCCGCGGCCGAGGACGGCGCCATCGCGCAGCTCACCGAGGACGCCATCGGCCCCTACGAGCTGCACGACTTCTTCCTGTACCACTTCGTGCGCGAGGGGGCCCGGCCCGGGCGCATCCTGGATCTGGCCCGCGCGGTGTTCCCCCGCGACCGCTACGACACCGCCACGCTCAAGCGCTGGTTGCGGGTGTTCCTCAAGCGCTTCTTCACCCAGCAGTTCAAGCGATCGTGCACCGCCGATGCCCCGAAGGTGGGCATGGTGGCCCTGTCCCCCCGCGGCGACTGGCGCATGCCCAGCGACGCGCGGCCGGGGGCGTGGCTGGCGGCCGTCGACGCGTGGCAGGAGGCCAAGGCCCCATGAGCTATTCCGTGACCATCAAGCGCGCCGAGGAGGCCATGAGCCTGCAGCGGCGCAAGCCCTACGGCCTGGGTCCGGTGGTGCTCAGCCTGCGCACGCTGCTCGACGCCGGCATGGCCGATCGGGCCCGCGACGAGGCCATCAAGTACGCCCAGGGGCTCGGCGCCCGGGACGTGGCCGGCACGGTGCTGCTGGAGCTGGTGCAGAAGGCGCGCACGCGGCACTTCCTGGACGGCGAGTCGGTGGTGCGGGCGGGGGACCGGGCCGACGAGCTGTTCGTGCTCACCAGCGGGCAGGCCCGGGTGGAGCGCGACGGGCAGTCCGTGGCGCGGCTGTCGCGGGGCCAGTCCTTCGGCGAGGCCGCGGTGCTGGGGGGCTACCGGCGCACGTCGTCGGTGTTCGCCGAGGGGGGGGCCAGCGTGGTCGCCCTGCGGCGGGCCTCGCTGTTCGCGCTGGGCGGCCGCTCGCCCGAGTTCAAGCGCATGCTGCGCTCGCTGCACCGCAACCGCGTGCTGGAGCAGCTGGTGCCCAACCACGCGGTGCTGGGGGCCATCGAGCCGCGGCACCGGCACCTGCTGTTCAACTACTTCGAGTCGCGCACGGCCTACCCGGGCACGGTGCTGGTGCGCGAGGAGGGCCGCAGCGCGGGCTTCTTCGTCATCGGCTCGGGGGCGGTGAGCGTGTGGCGGGTGAACGAGGACGCGCCGCAGCGCCGGGAGCGGCTGGCCAGCCTCGGCCCGGGCGACTTCTTCGGCGAGATCTCGCTGCTGTCCACCGTGCCCGCCACGGCCACGGTGGAGGCCGGCGAGGACGGGCTCTACCGGGTCAGCGACGGCGAGCTTTTGGCCTTCGCCACGCCCCGCCCGATCGCCCCGGTCGAGCTCGCCGAAATAGCTGGCGTAGCCCTCGACCTTGAGGCCACCTTCGGCCGGTCGATGGAGGATGACGATCAGGTCGAGCCGGTCGTTGACGGTGCAGAAAGCACGACAACCCGCAAGACCGAGGACGAACCCGAACTCGACGCCGACGGCAATCCCATCGCCAAGACGGACGCCGAGGACGAGGAGGATGACGCATCCAACATGTCGCTCGCCGCGATGGAAGCCGCGCTGAAGCCGCGCGTCCTCGAAATTCTCGACCGCATCGCCCAGGACTACGCCATGCTGTCCGACATGCAGGATCTGCGCATGTCGGCCACGTTGAACG
>JAUHVS010000438.1 GCA_030424955.1 bacterium
CCGCCGCCGCAGCCTGCCCCGCGCGACCGCCCGCCGCCCACGCCGCCGCGCCCGCAGCCGCAGCCGCGCACCCCGCGCGCGCTGCCGCCGCACCATCCGCCGGGTCCACCGCTGCACCGGCACCACCACCGGCGCCACCGGCACCGGCCGCACCGGCATCGACGGCCACCCCGCCTCGGCCGCGGCCGCCAAGTCCTCCAGCCCCGCCGCCTGCAGGGCCTGCCGCACCGCCGCGGCCTGCGCCCCCCGCCGCCGCAGCGCCACCCGCAGCACGCTGTGCATCGCCAGGCCCTCGGGCCACGCCCCCGCGTCCAGGTGCCCCACCAGGTCGTCCATCAGCCGGTCGCGCCGCTCGATCTCCGCCGCATACTCGGCCTTGAAGCCCGCCACCTCGGCCTTCGTGCCAAAGGCCAGCGGGCAGCTGCGCCCCCGCGGCGGATCCGCCGTCCGGCTGTGCGGATCCGCCGCCCGCATCGCCGCCGCGCCCAGCACCGACCCGGTCCGCGCTGCGGCGGCCTCAGCCGCCAGCCGCGCCACCGCCGCCCGCGCCTCCGCCTGCCGCACCGCCCGCGACTTCCCCCGGTCGATGGGCCACGGGTGCAGCGGCACCACCCGCGGCGAGCCGATCAGCCCCCGCTCGGCCAGCGCCGACCAGCCGGGCCCCGCGCGCTTCAGCGCCCCCTGGCCCACCCACACGCCGCGCAGCTCGAACTCGCCCCGGGCCACCGCGCGCACCGAGCTCACGCAGGGCGAATCCAGCGGCGACGCGAACAGCCCCTCCGGCAGCCCCTGCGCCTGGATGTAGGCCCGCCGCCGCGCCATCGCGCTCTCGAACACCACCCCCGCCGAGTACCGCTGGCCCCACAGCGTCGCGTGCCACCGCGTCTCCCAGCCGATCTTCACCGCCAGCTGGCCCTGCACGAAGTGCATGTAGGCCTCGAAGGCGGCCTGGCACGCCAGGGTCAGCGCCCCGTGGTAGTGCGTCGACAGCGCGTTGAGCTCGTGCACCTGGATCCAGCGCCCGTACCGCCGCAAGGCCTCGCCGATGACCCCCACGAACAGCGCGTTGGTCTCGGCCGACGGGCGCAGCAGCCGCGTCGCACGGTGCGTGCGCGCCATCACCTCCACGGTGCTGCCGTCTGGAAAGTAGCGCTGGTTGCGTCCCATGCCCGGGGGCGCCCGCGTGCCGTGGCCTTACAGACCTATCGGACACCCGCGCCACCTGTTGATCGGCGCCCCGCGCTTTGCTGGTAAGTGCTTGAATTGAATGTGGAAGTATTTCATCCCGCGGGCCCCGCCGTCAGGCCGCGCGGGCCCGCGCCCACCGCGACAGGGCGTACACCGGCACCCCGGCGGCCAGCGCCACCGCGCCCGCCAGCAGCCGGTCGGTCGGGCTGTTCGCCAGCAGCCACACGCACAGGCCGACGGTGACGAGCGGCAGCACGGGGCCGAGGGGCAGGCGGAAGCCCTCGCCGCCCTCGGCAGTCCCCGCACGCCGGCGCAGCACCAACACCGCCAGGCAGGTGGGGATGTACTGGCAGAAGCGCGCCATGACCCCCAGCACCGCGAGCTCCTTGAAGCTGCCCGTGAGGGCCAGCCCCGCCGCCAGGGCCCAGGTCAGCACGATGGCCCGGATCGGCGCCCCGCTGCGCGGATCCACGTGGGCGAAGTACCGCGGCAGGTCGCCGCGCTCGGCCAGCGCGTAGAACCGCCGCGGGCTCACGAGGGCGGCGCCCGCGTTGGTCCCCAGCACCGACACCGCGATGCCGCCCGCGATCAGGGTCGCGCCCACCGGCCCCATCAGCTGGGCCGACGCCGCCGCGACCGGGTTGGCGTGGCCCGCGATCTCAGCCAGCGTGCCGAAGCTCACGCCCAGCACGGCGAGGTAGGTGACCGACACGATGGCCATCACCAGGCCCAGCGCGATGGGCACCGACCGCTGCGGGTTGGCCATCTCGCCCGCCGGCACCACCAGGGTCTCGAAGCCCACGAACGCGTACAGCAGCAGCAGGGTCGTCTCGGCCAGGGGTGCCCAGCCCTGCGGCGCGAAGGGGGTGTACTGCGCCGGCTCGATGGCGGTCAGGCCCCAGGCGACGAAGAGCGCGATGGGCACCAGCTTGGCGATGGAGAAGGCCGTCGACACCGCAGCGCCCAGCTTCGCGCCCAGCAGGTTGATGGCCATCAGGGCCGTCATCAGGCCCACCGCTGTCGCCTTCTGCACGACCCCCTCGGCGACCGCCGGCACGAAGTGTCCGAGCACCTGGGTGAAGCCGTTGGCCAGCGCCGCCCACGAGATGACCGCCACCGCGCAGGTCATCCAGCCCACCTCGAACCCGACGAAGTCGCCGTAGGCCTCGCGCGCGTACACATAGGCCCCGCCGGTGCTGCTGAACCGCGCGCCCACCTCGGCGAAGCACAGCGCGATCAGCACGCACAGCAGGCCGCCCAGCGCCAGCGCCACCAGGGACGCGGGGCCCATGCGCGCGGCCGCCAGGCCCGGCAGCAGGAAGATGCCTTGGCCGATGACCCCGTTGATGCCCAGCGCCACCACGGCGCTGAGGGTCAGGTCACGGCGCAGGCCGTCGGCAGCAGGCATGGGCAGCTCCAGGGCGGGGATCGCGACACCGTCGCTCACAGGGCCGGCTGGCGGCAAGCACCCGCCCCTGATCTCGCCGGCCGGCGGCCTGACCCTCAGCGCATGGGGTGATCGGCCCAGGCGGGCAGATCCGCCACCGCCGCGCGGGTCGCGGCGTCGATAGGGAACCCCCACGCCGCGTAGAACGCCGTGAGATCGCGCCCGATCGCCCGCGAGCTGCGCTGCACCCACTGCTGGATCCGGGCGGCGTCGTCGCCCGGGCGGGCGACGTCGGGCAGGGCGCGGTACTCGGTGAACAGCGCCGGCAGCCAGTCCCAGCCGAAGGCCTCTTGCAGCTGCAGGTAGGTCTCGAGGGCGGTCCACACTGACCAGTCCCGGCCGTTCGGGTTGGCCTGCCAGTCGGCGATGCGGCCCGCCCGGCTCGCCGGATCCAGGGCCGGGTGGGCGCGGCCCCGGTCGATGCCGGCGACGGCCTCGCTCACCCGCACCGACCACAGGTTGCAGGTGGTCTCGGTGGTGCCCGGCAGCACCCAGTCGGCCCACTGGTGGTTGTGGCCCAGCTCGTGGAACGGCCCCCACGCGCCGTCCACCTGCAGGGCCGCCAGATCGCTGATCTCGCGGGCGACGGGCAGGTGGCCCATCACCGGATAGCCCGAGTGCATCCAGCCCGCCGAGATCTGCCGATCCAGCACGAACCGCTCGGCGCGCACGCGGGCCGTCGAGAAGCCGGCCAGCTCGGCGCTCACGTCCATCACCCGGTCCCAGAAGGTCATCAGCGCCGCCGGATCGGCGACGTCGGCGGCGACCTCGGTGGGCAGCAGCATGCCGACGCGCCCGCTGATGAGCTCGGCCCAGGGGGCGTCCCCCGCCGCCGCCCCGGCCAGGAAGCCCGCGGGATCGCCCGGGTGCTGGTACAGCGCCATCTGGACGCCGCCCTGTACGCCGAAGGTGACCACCCCCAGGTCGGTGCCGGGGGGCACCGTCAGGTACACCGGCCCGCCGAAGCCGTTGGCGATCGCGGTCTGCGCGGCGTCGAGCGGCGCGCGGCGCACCAGCGCCGGCATGCGCTCCCACTGCTCGCGGTGCCACAGGGTGTCGCTGTGCGCCCCGATCTGCACCCCCAGCCCCTGGCCGCGGGCGGCCGCCGGCGTGGTGATCGTGATGACGTCGCCCGGCGCCGCGTACAGGCCCGTCGGCAGCCACAGATCGGCGCCCGCGCCGCTGTAGATGAAGCGCTCCGGGTAGCCCGGGTAGCGCAGCTCGTAGGTGATCTCGCCGCCCACCCGGGGCGCGTCGGGCGAGACCGCGCCCGGGAAGTCGGCGGCGGCCGGGTGTGCCGTCACGGCCTCGGCCGGTCCGTCGAGGGCCAGGCGCACCTGCACCCGCACGGCCAGCGCCGACAGCGGATCGCTTTGCGGATCAACAGGTTGCGCGGTCGTGGGGATGACCGGCCCCACGGCCTCCGACAGCGCCCGCGCGGCGTCGAAGAGCGGGCTCTCGGTGGGCAGGGCCGTCACGGCGCCCCCCGCAGCGAGGGCGGCCACGGCCTCCGCCTCGGGCGCCAGCGCGGCGCCGCCATCCGCCGCATCGGCGAGGGCCAGCAGGCCGCAGCGCGCCTGGTGCAGATCGGCCGCGGCCCGCGCGGGCAGGGGGTAGCGCCCCCCCTCGGCGGTCTCGGCGAGCACCGTGATGCCGACGCGCCGCAGCGTGTGGTTGCCGGGGAAGTCCCGCGGGGCGTCGCCACCGTTGCGGCCCCACCACCAGGCGTGGCCGCCGGTCATCAGGCCGCCGCCCGCCGCCACGAAGGCGTCGAGGTTGGCCTGCTGGGCGGGGGTGGACTCGGTGTAGGCGGTAGTGATGAACAGATCGGCCCCGGCCAGGGCGTCGGGGCCGCCGCGGCGGATGACCCAGCCGTCGGCCGCGAGGCGGTCCGCCAGGCCCCCGAAGTCCGGCGCCACCAGGATGACGGGCTCGGCCCGGTCGGCCGTGAGCCACGCCACCGCGTTGTCCACCAGCCGGCCGAAGCCGGTGGGGTCATCGCCGGGCCGGGTCATCACCCCCTCGTGCGCGACATGGAACGCCCGCCCGGCCCCGACCACGGCGGCCGCGACCACCGGGCGGCCCGCGCCGTCCACCACCACCGGGAACGCCCCCGCGCCGTGCACCACCAGGGCGCTGGGCAGGGCACCGTCAAAGTCCAGATCGCCCACCCCGGCGAGCAGCGCCGCCCGCGGATCGCCCGCGTCGCAGACGCACGTGGCCGCGTCGGCTTGGGGCACGCAGCGCACGACCTCGGGGGGGCCACAGCGGGTGATCGCGTCCGCGCAAGGGTCGGGTGGGGGGCCGCGGTCGGGGTTTGGGCCGCGGTCGGGGTCGAGGCTGGCGTCGGGGTCAGGGCCTGCGTCGGCGCCCGGGGCCGCGTCAGGCGCCGCGTCCGCGTCGGGCTGCGGCCCCTCATCGCGGTCTGGGCCCGCGTCGACCGCCGCGCCGTCCGCCAGCGCCTCGCCCAGATCACGAGGGCCTGCGTCATCGACGGCCTCGCCACCCGACGGGGCGCAGCTGGCCAGGAGCAACGGGAGCAAGAGCGCGGCGCGAGTCATGGGCCAACCTGCGGGTAAGGGGCTGTGCGGCCCAGTGTGCCGAACCAGCGTCCCCATTGCCCACTCCGCAGTCCGGCGAGGGGCCTCGCCCGGCACCCCTCAGGGCAGGAGCGGCTGTGTGCGGATGGCGATGCCGACGCTCACGGCGTCCACCCGCGCGGTGTTGCGGCCCCACAGCGTGGTCGCGTAGCCCACGTTCAGCTCGGCCACGTCGCTCAGCCGCACGATGGCGCCCACGGGCAGCACGACGCGGTCGCGGTCCAGGGTCACCTCGCGCAGGGCGAGGTTGTTGGTGCCGCCGTAGTCCGCGGCCGGCAGCGTGGGGTCCTCGGCCGCGACGCTCACGCCGATGGTGCGGCCCGAGGCCACGGTGTACTCGCCCTCGATCCCGCCGTAGATCAGGATCCGCGAGCCCAGCAGCTGGCCGGCGCGCAG
>JAUHVS010000439.1 GCA_030424955.1 bacterium
CGCCCGACGGCTTCGCCATCAGGCCACGCATCCCCGCCAGCTGGCGGATCTGCGCCGGGCCACCACGGGCGCCGGAGTCGGCCATGATGAACACCGAGTTGAAGCTCGGGGTGTCCTCGGTGCGGCCATCCTCGTGGGTCATCGTCTGGGTGCTGATGCCGGCGAGCATCGCCGCGGCGACCTCCTCGGTGGCCTGCGCCCAGATGTCGACGACCTTGTTGTAGCGCTCACCGTTGGTGATCAGGCCGTCGTAGTACTGCTGCTCGATCTCGCGGACCTCGTTCTCGGCGACGTCCAGGATGGTGGCCTTGTTGTCGGGCACCCGCAGATCGCCGATGGCGATGCTGATGCCGGCCCGGGTGGCCATGGCGTAGCCGGTGTCCTTGATGCGGTCGGCGAGGATGACCACGTCCTTGGCCTTGCACTGCCGGAACGCCGTGTCGATCAGGGCGCCGAGCTGCTTCTTGCCCATGGTCTTGTTGGCGTCCTCGAAGGTCAGGCCCTCGGGGAAGATCTCGTGGAACAGCACGCGGCCGACGGTGGTGTCGTGCAGCACGCCGTCGATGCGGCACTTGACCCGCGCCTGGATGTGCGCGTCGCCGAACTCGTACGCCATGCGCACTTCCTTCGGCCCGCTGAACACCCGGCCCTCGCCCTTCACGAAGGGGCGCTCGCGGGTCATGTAGTAGCAGCCCAACACCATGTCCTGGCTGGGCGTGATGATCGGCTTGCCGTGCGCCGGGCCGAGGATGTTGTTGGTCGACATCATCAGCACGCGGGCTTCGATCTGGGCCTCGACGCTCAGCGGCAGGTGCACCGCCATCTGGTCGCCATCGAAGTCGGCGTTGAAGGCCGTGCACACCAGCGGGTGCAGCCGGATCGCCTTGCCCTCGATGAGCTTCGGCTCGAAGGCTTGCATGCCCAGGCGGTGCAGGGTCGGCGCGCGGTTGAGCATCACCGGGTGCTCCTTGATGACCTCATCAAGGATGTCCCACACCACCGCCTCGCGGGTCTCCACCATGCGCTTGGCGGCCTTGATGGTGGTCGCGTGACCGCCGGCCTCGAGCTTCGCGTAGATGAAGGGCTTGAACAGCTCCAGCGCCATCTTCTTGGGCAGCCCGCACTGGTGCAGGCGCAGGTTCGGGCCCACCACGATGACCGAGCGGCCCGAGTAGTCCACGCGCTTGCCCAGCAGGTTCTGCCGGAAGCGCCCCTGCTTGCCCTTGATCATGCCCGACAGCGACTTCAGCGGCCGCTTGTTCGGCCCCGTGATCGCCTTGCCGCGCCGCCCGTTGTCGAACAGGGCGTCGACGGCCTCCTGCAGCATGCGCTTCTCGTTGCGCACGATGATCTCGGGCGCGTGGAGCTCCTGCAGCCGCTTGAGGCGGTTGTTGCGGTTGATGACGCGCCGGTACAGGTCGTTCAGGTCGCTGGTGGCGAACCGCCCGCCGTCCAGGGGCACCAGGGGGCGCAGATCCGGGGGCAGCACCGGCACCACGTCCAGCACCATCCAGCCCGCGTCGTTGCCCGAGCCCGCCAGGGCCTCGACCACCTTCAGGCGCTTGGTGACCTTCTTGCGCTTGGCCTCGCTGGTGGCGCCCTTGAGCTCCAGGCGCAGCTCGTCGCCCAGGGCCTCCATGTCGAGCCGCGTCAGCAGCTCGCGCACGGCCTCGGCGCCCATGCCCGCCACGAAGGCGTCATCGCCGTACTCGTCGAGGGCCTCGTAGTACTCGTCCTCGCTGAGGATCGAGCCGACCTCGAAGGGCGTCTCGCCCTTGTCGAGCACCACGTACGCCACGCAGTACAGCACCCGCTCGACGTCCTTGAGGGTCATCTCGAGCAGGTTCGCCATGCGCGAGGGCAGGCTCTTGAGGAACCAGATGTGCGCCACCGGGCTCGCCAGCTCGATGTGCCCCATGCGCTCGCGGCGCACCCGGCTGGTCGTGACCTCGACCCCACACTTCTCGCAGACCACGCCCCGGTGCTTCATGCGCTTGTACTTGCCGCACAGGCACTCGTAGTCCTTCACCGGCCCGAAGATCCGCGCGCAGAACAGCCCGCCGTGCTCCGGCTTGAAGGTCCGGTAGTTGATCGTCTCCGGCTTGACCACCTCACCCGACGACCACGACCGGATGCGATCCGGGCTCGCGAGCTGGATCCGCACCGCGGTGTAGTTGATCGGATCCTTGGGCTTCTCGAAGAAGTTGAAGAGGTCTCGCATGGAGGCTCCAGCTGCGCTCGGGTTCAGAAGCTCAGGTCGGGACCGAGCACGGGCGGCATCGGCGCACGTAGACCCACCGTCGACAAGCGGTCGAACGGCGATGTGGTGGTGCGTGTCGTGATGTGCCGGCCCTCTCGCCCGCTGTGCAGGCGGCTCGCGCCCCAGACGGACCGCAGGTTGACCACCCGCGCACGCCCGCCAAGGTAAACGGGGCGCACGATCAACAAATCCAGCCCCGTGGTCAAGGCGCTTGAGGAAAAACCGGATCGCGCCCCGCGCCACCGCTGTTTGCCGCGACGGGTCCCCTGCCTGAGGCCGGATCCGCAAGGCCTGGGCCCCGCCCGAGGGGCGGCGCGCTCAGCTGATCGGGCCCTCGAAGTCCTTGAAGCTGACCTGCAGCGCCGCGCGGGGCCGGGCACACCAGAAGCCCTGCACCTGGTCGCAGCCGATGCTGCGGATGAAGGCGAACTGCTCGGCGGTCTCGACCCCCTCGGCCACGATGGTGAAGTCGAGGCTGTGCCCCAGCGCGGTGACGGCGCGGGCGATGGCGGCGTCGTGGGCGTCCTCGGGCAGGTCGCTCACGAAGCTGCGATCGAGCTTCAGCTTGTGCACCGGCAGCCGCTTGAGGTGGGCCAACGAGGAGTAGCCGGTGCCGAAGTCGTCGATGGCCAGGCGCACGCCCATGGCCCGCAGCCCCTTCAAGGTGCGCAGGGCCTGGTCGGGCCGCCCCATCAGCACGCTCTCGGTGACCTCGAGCTCCAGCCGCTGCGGCGCGAGCCCCGTGTCGGCGAGCACGTGGCCCACCCGCTCGAAGAAGCTCGGATCGTCCAGCTGGCGGCCCGAGACGTTCACCGAGATGAAGTCGAGCTCGACGCCGTCGGCGAGCCAGGCCACCGCCTGGGCGCAGGCCGTGCGCAGGACGGCGTCCCCCAGCTGGATGATGAGGCCGCACTCCTCGGCCAGCGGGATGAAGCGCTCCGGCGAGATGTCGCCGCGCACCGGGTGGTGCCAGCGGGCCAGGGCCTCCACCCCAACCACCCGCCCCCGCGCCGAGTCCACGATGCCCTGGTAGACCACCCGCAGCTCGCCGTCGCTCAGGGCCCGGCGCAGCGCCCCCGCGAGCTCGACCCGCTCGGCAGCCTCCTGGGTCATGGCCCGGTCGTAGTGGCGCCAGGATCCCGGGCCCGCCGACTTCGCGCGGTTCACCGCCGCCACCGCGCAGCGCAGCAGCGCCTCGGGCTCGCTGGCGTCCGCCGGGCAGCGGGCGATGCCCAGCGACCAGGTGACCACCAGATCGCCGTCCACCGACCGCAAGGGCTCGCCCGACAGCGCCAGCAGGCGCTCCTCGAGGGTGCCCGCTGGGCCGTGCCGCCGCGGATCGACCACCAGCACGAAGTCGTCGCCCCCGATCCGCCCCACGTGCCCCAGGGCGCCCACCAGCCGCCGCAGCCGCTCGCTGATCTCGATGAGCACGCGATCGCCCACGGCGTGGCCCAGGCTCGCGTTGATGTGCTTGAAGCCGTCGAGGTCCAGGGCCACCACCTGCAGGGGGACGGGGCCGCCCGCGAGGCTCGCAGAGAGCACGGCGTCGACCCCGGCGCGGTTGGCCAGCCCGGTGAGCGGATCGTGCTGCCTCAGGTGCGCGACGGCGGCCTCGGACTGGCGCAGCTCCGAGATGTCGGCGGCGACGGTCACGTAGTGGCTGATGGCCCCCGAGGCGTCGGGCAGCGCGCTGACGGTCATCCACAGCGGGAAGACCTCACCGCTCGCCCGCAGGCCGGGGACCTCGCCGGACCAGCGGCCGTCCCGCGCCAGGGCGACGCTCATGCGCTGCTCCAGGCCCGCCGCGATGTTCGCCATGGGCATGGCCCGGCATGGGTGGCCCACCACGTCGTCGCGCACCCGACCGAAGATGCGCTCATAGGCGCGGTTGACCTGCTGCACCTGCCCGGCGCGGTCGATGATGACCACCGCCTCGCCGCTGTGCTCCATGGCGGCCGCCGCGATGCGCTGGGCCGCCTCGGCCTCGCGGCGCGCGGTGATGTCGCGGCCGATGACGATCATGCCCCGCCGCCGCCCGTCCGCGTGGAACACCGGCACCTTGATGACGTCGAGGACACAGAAGCGGCCGTCGGCGAGGGGGATCTGCTCCTCGCCTCGGCACATGCCGCCCGACGCCCAGGCGCGCTCGTCGCTCTCGACGCAGCCCCTGAAGGCGTCGCGGAAGCGCGGCGCGGTGTGCGCTGCCAGCTCGAGATCCGTCAGCCCCTGGTAGGCGATCTCGGTGAGCTCGAAGAGCTCGAGATCCGCCCGGTTGGCCTTGAGCCAGCGGCCCTCGCCGTCCTTGAAGCAGATGATGTCGGGGGACGCGTCGATGAGCAGCCGCAGGGCCCGCTCGTTGTCGTCGAGGGCGGCCTCGACCCGCCCCCGCGCGGCGAGCTCGTCCTGCAGCCGCTCCACCAGGAGCCGCTGCACCAGCGCCTGGCCGACCCGGTCGCCCACGGCCGCAAAGAGCCGCTGCTCCGCCGGCCGCCACGGCTGCCCGGGCGTCCGCCGATCCAGCCCGAGCACCCAGGGCAGCTCGCCGGTGGGGCGGATGGCGCAGGCCATGCGCGCCCACACCCGGAACCGCCGCGCCACCTCACCGCGGTCGGCCTCACGGGCGAAGACCTGACGCGCGGGCCGGTCTCGCCCACAGCTCGCCGCCAGCAGGTCCCGGCTGGGGCCATCCAGCGCCAGGGAGGGCCGCCCGCTCGGGATGCTCGGATCGCCGTCGTCGGTCTCGGCCACCACGTGCACCCGGTCGGCGTCCACCACCACGTCGCGCAGCAGCCAGGCGGCGTCCGCGCCCACCATCGCCCGCACGACCTCCAACACCTCGGTCAGGAACCGCTCGAAGGGCTGGGGGCGTTGCAGCACCCGCGCCAGCCGGTCGAGCTGGGTGTAGTGCCACTCGGCGTCGGGGCCGAGGGGCGGCGGCGTCGCCGTCTCGTGGCGAATCGGCGGCCGGGCGCGCGCCGTGCGCGTCCCCCCGGACGCCAACGGGCGGTCAGCGGCGCTCATCGCGCAACCTCTGCTGGGCCTCGCTGGGCAGCATGAACCACCGCAGCGACTGGAAGTCCGGCGTCATCGGCGGATCGCTCACCGGCACGTCCAGCAGCCGGTCGGCCGCGGCGGCGAAGACCTCGCGGGCCTCGGCCAGGTAGCCAGCCAGCGCGCTCTCCGGGGCGGTCTCGTGGCGGCGCTGGTAGTGCAGCGCGCCGTCCACGTAGATGCGCGCCCCCGCGGGCCGCGTGGTGACGAGCAGCTCGCCGGTCTCCGGCGCGGCCCGCGCGCTGGGACGATCCCGCGCGTCGAGGGCCGCGAAGAGGCGCGCAGCCGCCTGTTCGA
>JAUHVS010000440.1 GCA_030424955.1 bacterium
CCATGTCGCCGAGCAGCAGCGCAAACAGGCAGGCCAGGACCGGCGCCCAGAGCCCCGCGCGGGGCGCAGCGGCGCTCACTTCGCCCCCCGCTCGATGGCCTGCACCGCCGTGGTCAGCGCCGCCTTGGGCGCCTTGCCGTGCACGATGGCCTGCGACAGGGCCGCCTTCATGGGCGTCCACACCCCGCGCATGTGCGGGCGGTTGCTCAGCGACACCGTGTCCTCGACCTGCGCTCGGAACGCCCGCACGAAGGCGTCCTGCGCCACCGCCGGCGCGTCGTACGGCGCGCGGTTGGCCACCAGCTGGCCCCCCTCGGTCAGCCGCGCCAGGGCCTCGCTGTCGTCGCTCAGGAAGGTCATCAGCTCGAAGGCCGCCCGCTTGTGCTGCCCGTGCGCGCTCAGCAGCACGGCCTCCACCCCCAGGAACGGCTTGGCCTTCAGGCCCGTCTCGCTCACCACCGGCAGGGGCGACACCGCCCAGCCATCGTGGCCGTCGAGCTCGCTGCGGAACCACGGCCCGCTGAGCACGTAGGCCAGCTTGCGCTGCTTGAACAGCGTGGTCACCAGGGCGCTCGTGACCTCATCGGGGATGATCTTCGCCTCCGCCACCAGCCGGCGCACGAAGGCCACGCTGGCGACCGCCGCCGGGCTGTCGAGGGCGACGGTGTCGGCGTCATCGGCATAGACCGATCCACCAAACCCGTGCAGCCACGGCGCGTGGAAGTAGAGGCTGTCGAGCTCGTAGGCCAGGCCCCACACCGAGGGGTCCTTCGCCCGCGCGGCCTGGGCCTGCGACACCAGCGCCTCGGTGCTCGCGGGCGCCGTGGGCGCCAGGGACGTGTCGCGGTATAGCGCCAGGGTCTTGAAGGCCAGCGGCAGGCCAAAGAGCTGTCCGCGGTACACCAGCGGCGCCAGGGTCGCGCGGAAGAAGCGATCGAGCAGCGGCTCGGTGGCCCAGAAGCCGATGGGCTCGACGATGCCCGTCGCGGCCCAGTCCCCCACCCGGTCGTGGGCAAAGATGAACAGATCCGGGCCGTTGCCCCGCGGCGTCGCCACCGTGACCTTGTTGGGGAACGCGTCGTACGGGATGCTCACCAGGCTCACCCGCAGGGCCGGGTGGCTGGCCTCGAAGCGCTGCACCGAGGCCTCCAGGGCCGTGACCTCGGCGCCGCGATAGCTGTGCCACAGCACCAGCCGGGTGCGTGGATCCGCGGCCTCAGGCGACGCGCAGCCAAGCACGGCACCCAGCACGCACAGCGCAGCCCACCCCCGGCGCGCCCAGGTGCCCATCAGAGCCGCGCTTCGGTGGCCGCGTCGAAGACGTGCAGGCGGCTGCGATCCACCGTGAGGTGCACCGCGTCGCCCGGCCGAGGCGGCACGACGCCGCGCGTCTTCACCACCCACAGGCCGTCCTCGCGGCGGCAGTACACGAAGCTCTCGTCGCCCATGGGCTCCACCACCTCGACGGTGGCCGACAGATCGCCCTCGCCGGCCACGCTCAGGCTCAGGTGCTCCGGCCGCACGCCCAGCAGCACGGCCTGCCCAGCGGCGCCCGCCCCCGCCGCCCTCGGGAACACGAAGCCCGCCCCCTGCACGCCCCCCTCGCCCAGCGTCGCCGGCACCAGGTTCATCGACGGGCTGCCGATGAAGCTCGCCACGAAGGCGTTGGCCGGCGCGTTGTACAAGGTGAGCGGCGGCCCGATCTGCTGCACCACCCCGCCCTTCAGCAGCACGATGCGATCGGCCAGGGTCATGGCCTCGACCTGGTCGTGGGTGACGTACAGGCTGGTGGCGCCCAGGGCCCGGTGCAGCTTGCTCAGCTCCACGCGCATCTGCAGCCGCAGCTTGGCGTCGAGGTTGCTCAGCGGCTCGTCGAAGAGGAACACCTTGGGCGCCCGCACGATGGCCCGCCCGATGGCGATGCGCTGCCGCTGGCCCCCCGACATCTGCTTCGGCTTGCGATCCAGCAGCTCGGTGATGTCGAGCTGGGCCGCCACCTCGCGCACCCGCCGATCGATCTCGGCGGCCGGCACCTTCTTGAGCTTCAGCCCGAAGGCCATGTTCTCGAAGGCGGTCATGTGCGGGTACAGGGCGTAGCTCTGGAACACCATCGCCACGTCGCGGTCCTTGGGGGGCGCCTCGTTCACCCGCCGATCGCCAATGCGAAGCTCGCCGGTGCTGATGGACTCCAGCCCGGCGACCATGCGCAAGGTCGTGCTCTTGCCGCACCCTGACGGGCCGACCAGCACGATGAACTCTCCCGGCTGGATGTCGATCGAGAAGGCTTGAACCGCTTCGAATCCGTTGGGGTAGCGCTTGCCGACCCCATCGAGCTCCACCCGCGCCACAGCGGCCCCCTTCCAAGTGCAGCACCCCCGCCCACGGGCGCGGGCGGCGTCGCCCCGTTGATACTCGGTCGACCCCCCATCGGCAATGTTCCCGTGGGCCCAAGCCCTCGGGTTGCCGCGACCCGCCCGGAAGTGGCACTCTGCAAACATCCATCAATGGGAAAATGCACGGATGTCGGCACCGAGAGTGACACCTCGCCGGCAGCTGGCCTCAACCCACGCGACGACGCGCCAGATGGTGGGCGCAGTACCCGGGAGAGAACGGCTTGAAGAAGCGCATTGTGCAGACCATCGCCACGCTGGGGAGTGCGGCGGCTTTGTTCGCTGGGTCCGCCCAGGCCCAGCAATGTCAGGCGACGCCCTTCGCGTGCGCCGTGGACGACGCGATCAACGCCGGCCTCCAGCACCTCCGCAACGCGGAACGTGGGGTCGGGACCTTCAGCGGTCAGGCGCGCCACAACTTCCTGGGGATCCTGACGTTCCTCGAGAAGCGCGACGGGGTGGGCTGGCTGGGTCGGGCCCAGGGCTACGAGGGCATGGATCCCAACGACCAGGCCCTGGTGGTGCGGGCGGTCCAGCAGCTCATCAACGATGAGCCGGCCATGACCAACCCCAACCAGCAGCCCTACGTCTACGTCACGGGCGGCAACCTGATGGCGCTGTCGGCCTACGTCGCGACCGGTGGCCCCGACAACGTCGGCGCCCCGGTGACGGCCAGCCAGGCCATCGCCAACGGCATCGTCTCGCTGCAGAACAACCAGGGCATGCAGCCCCCGCAGAACGACGGCGGCTGGAACTACCGGGCCCCCGGCGCCTCGGGCGACCTCTCCACCACCCAGTTCGCGGTGGCCGGCCTCTCCGCCGCCGAGAACATCATCGAGGGTGCGGCGGCGGTCCTCCCGCGGGTGCCCAACTTCCTGCTGGCCGACCAGAACGCCGACGGCAGCCTGGGCTACCGGCCCGGCAACGCCGGCAGCTCGTCGATGACCGCGTCGGGGCTTTGGTGCTACCGCCTGGCCGAGGTGCCCGCGGGCGACCCCCGGTCCCAGAACGCCCTGAACTGGATGCGTCAGAACTACACGTTCGACAGCATGATCGGCGGCTTCAGCCCCACCAGCACCTTCTACTACCTGTGGGCGGCCGAGAAGGCGCTCACGGTGTCTGAGGACGACGGCCTGGGCGGCGCGATCTACGCCGACGCCTTCGGCGACCGCGATCCCGCCGCGCTGGGCTACCCCGAGGAGGAGCGAGGCCACTACTTCGACTTCGCCTACACCATGCTCAACTGGCAGAACCCCAACGGTGACTTTGGCGCGCAGTTCAACGGCGCGCCCGCCGGCTGGGACGCCTGGTCCAGCCACACCTTCGCCCTGCTGATCCTGCAGCGCTCCCTGGGCGGCGTGTGCCTCGACACCGACGACGACGGCCTGTGCGGCGTCGACGACAACTGCCCCGACGTGCCCAACCCCGACCAGGCCGACGAGGACGCCGACGGCGTGGGCGACGCCTGCGACAACTGCCCGAAGGTCATCAACCGCGGCCAGGACGACACCGACGGCGACGGCGTGGGCGACGCCTGTGACCGCTACCTGTGCGTGCCCGACGGCAACCCCGAGGTCTGCGACGGCGTGGACAACGACTGCGACAACCTGGTGGACGTCAACCCCGACGGCAGCGCCGTGGTGGACCCCGAGCAGTGCGCCACCGGCCTCGCCGGCCAGTGCGCCGTGGGCTACCTGGCCTGCTCGGCCGCCGGTGAGGTCGTGTGCCGCGCCGAGACCAGCCCCGTCGAGGAGGTCTGCGACCTCATCGACAACGACTGTGATGGCGACATCGACGAGGGCCTGCTGAACGCCTGTGGCACCTGCGGCGCGCTGCCCCAGGAGCGCTGCAACGGCCGCGATGACGACTGCGACGGCGCCGTGGACGAGGCCCCCGAGCAGGGCGCCCTGTGCAACGGCGGCGAGGTCTGCGCTGTGGGCGTGTGTGCCCCCAGCTGCCAGGACGCCGACTGCGCGGCCGGCACCTTCTGCAGCAACGGCGGCTGCATCCCGCTGTGCACCGGCGTCATCTGCGACGCGGGCCAGATCTGCAACGACGCCACCGGCGAGTGCACCAACCCCTGCGGCGAGGGCCAGGTGCCCAACGCGGCGGGCGAGTGCGTGCCGGCGGACGACTGCTACCAGGCCGGCTGCCCCCGCGGCGAGATCTGCGTCGAGGGCGCCTGCGCCGAGGACCCCTGCGCGGCCATCGACTGCGGCGGCAACGCGTTCTGCCGCGACGGCCAGTGCGTGTTCAGCTGCGCGGGCATCGCCTGCCCCTTCGGCCAGGCCTGCCTCGACGGGCAGTGCCAGGACGCCCGCTGCGGCGGCGTGGTCTGCGCCGAGGGTGAGAGCTGCGTGGACGACCAGTGCCTGGCCGACGACGGCTGCGACGACGCCGAGTGCGGCCCCGGCCGCGCCTGCGTCAACGGCGCCTGCGCGGACGACCCCTGCCTGAGCATCACCTGCCCGGCGAACCAGCGCTGCGCGACGGCCCCCGACGGCTCGGCGCAGTGCGTGGCCGACTGGCTGCCCGAGGATCCGGGCCCCGGCGGCAGCGGCGGTGAGGGCGGCATGGGCGGCATGGGGGGCGAAGGCGGCATCGGCGGCATCGCCGGTGAGGGCGGCATGGGCGGCGGTGAGCCCGACATGGGCCCGATCGGCGGCACCGGTGGGGCCGGCGGCGGTGGCATCATCGACGGCGGCATTGGCGGCAGCGGCGGTGGCGTGGAAGAGGTCAACACCGACGACGGCGGCTGCAGCTGCTCGGTGGACGACGACCAGAGCGCCCCCAACCCCCTGGTGTGGCTGGGCTTCGCCGGCCTGCTGCTGGGCCTGCGGCGCCGCCGCGGCTGAGCCCGGCAGATGGGGCGCTGAGAGGCGTGCTCGTCGCCCGCGCCATCGCCGTGACCGGCCGCTCGGCCGCGTCATCTCGGCGCTGGCGCTTCGGCGCCCGCTGACTCGGTGTGAGCCTGTCGGCGTGCGGCGAGAGCGCGACAGGCCGCCTGGCCGCGCCCTCGCGCCCACCGCTACGGGCAAGCGGCAGGGCAAAGAAAATTCCCGATAGATCACCGTCGGTTGCGCGAAAAGCGCGGTGGCCTGATCAACAGGCGTCGTGGGTGTCCGATAGGTCTGTAAGGCCACGGCACGCGGGCGCCCCCGGGCATGGGACGCAACCAGCGCTACTTTCCAGACGGCAGCACCGTGGAGGTGATGGC
>JAUHVS010000441.1 GCA_030424955.1 bacterium
GGCGGCGGTCGGTGAGGGCCAGGCGGTTGGGGATGTGGCTTGTGGATTGAAGTCAATGGCTTGAAGGCGCTCGGGGCGCGCGCTGTCCCGCCGGCCGCGTCCGACGCCCGCGGGCGTTGACGTGGCCCGCTCAGCGTGGATGATTGTTGGGTGAGAGGTTCGAGTCCAGGCTGGTCTGACGAGACGCGTGACACTGGACGCCGGTGGGCGCTGGGCCCTGTCTTGGCGGTGCTCCTCTCGCTGGCCCTGTGGGCGGTGGTCTTGTTCGGGCCTGCGACGCAGCGCCTGGCGTTGGGCGGCGCGTACGCTGCGATTCATCTGATCTTGGAGCTGCCGTCGGTCGCCCTCTCGGGGGCGGTGTTCCTGTTCGCGTTGAACGTGCGGGGGCGCGACGTCGCCGCGTGGATTCACTGGGCCGGCGTGGCGTTCCTGGCCATGGCGCTCATCGACGTCAGCCATGTGCTGACCTTCCCGGGCATGCCTGGCCTGTTCGGGCCGCCCGTGTTCCAGACCACCATCGTGCTCTGGCTCAGCTCGCGATCGGTGCTGTTCCTGATGCTGCTGGGGCTGGCGGCGCAGCCGAGCCTGGGCCGGCGGGCGGTGCACCCCCTGCCCCCGTCCATGGTGGTGCTGCTGGGCGTCGGGATCTGGGGGGGCGTGCTGGGCACGATCCGCTTCTGGCCTTCGCTGCATACGGTGGGCGAGGGCCTGTCGGCCCTCAAGGTGGGCGTCGAGCTCGTGCTGGTCGCCCTCGGCGCGGTGTCGGGCGTCATCTTTGTGTGGCGGGGCCGCACGGCGCCGCGCGGGGAGCGGCGTCAGCTGCACTGGCTCGCCGCGGCCTGTGTGGCCCACGGCCTGGCTGAGCTGGCCTTCACCCGCTACCTCACGGCCACGGATCTGGCGAACTTCGTCGGGCACCTGCTCAAGACCGTCGGCGATCTCGCGGTGTTCCAGGCGTTGTTCGTGGCGGCGGTGCGGGTGCCCAACATCCGGGTCCAGGCCCTGCGCGCGCAGAAGGGCGTGCTGCTGGACGCGATGCCCGATCCGTGGCTCGTCATCGACGGCACCGGCGCCGTGCTGGATCAGCGGCGCAGCGAGCCCCGGGCCTTCGGGCTGGCCGGCGATCTGGTGGGCACCACCCTGGCGACCTGCCTCGCGCCGGCCGCGCACGGGGCCCTGCTGGCCGCAGCGGAGGCGGCGCGGCGCGACCGGGCGAAGCGCGAGCTGACCTTGGAGGCGCCGGGGCCTGGGCTCGCCGGCGTCTTCGACGTGACGGTGGTGGCGCTGCCCAAGAAGCCGCGGCGCGTGGACTCGGTGCTGGTGCTGGTCCGCGACGTCACGGCCCGGCGGGCGGCCGAGGCGCAGCTTCGCATCGCCGACATCGCCTTCGAGGCCCCCGTGGCGCTGGTGGTGTTGGACGCGGACGGCACCGTGGCGCAGGTGAACCGCGCCTTCCAGGAGTTGACCGGCTGGGCGCCGGGGCGGGTGCAGGGGCAGCCCCTCACCGCGCTGGCGGCGACGCCCGCCGAGGGCGCCGCCTGGCTCGACCAGCTGGCCACGGTGGCGCAGCACGGGCGAGCCGAGGCGCGGGCGCTCGTGCGCCGGATCGATCGTGGGCCCTTCCACGCCGAGCAGAGCCTGGCGGCGGTCCGCGCGCTGGACGGCGGGGTGACCCACCTGGTGATGGCGCTGCGGGATCTCACCGAGCAGCGGGCGGCGGCCCAGGCGATCCACCGGCTCGCGCACTACGATAGGCTCACGGGGCTGGCCAACCGGCGGCTGCTGACCGAGCAGATCACGGGCGCCCTCGATGAGGCCCGCGAGACGGGCGTGCTGGGCGCCGTGATCTTCCTCGACCTCGACCACTTCAAGACCCTCAACGACACCCGTGGGCACGACGTGGGCGACCGGCTGCTGCGGGCGGTGGCGCTCCGCCTCACCGAGCAGGTGGGCGCCTTCGACCTGGTGGCCCGGCTGGGCGGCGACGAGTTCGTCGTGTTGCTGCGGCGGCTGCACGCCGACGAGGAGCAGAGCGCGGCCCGGGCGCGGGCCGTGGCCCTCGAGCTGCAGGCGGTGCTGCGGGCGCCCTTCGAGCTGCCGCTGTCGAACGCGCTGGGCGCGGACACGCTCGTGCACCACACCTCGCCGTCCATTGGCATCTGTCTGTTCGGCCACGACAGTGGGGGCGTCGAGGAGCTGCTGAAGCGCGCCGACCTGGCCATGTACCAGGCCAAGGACGCCGGCCGGAACACGCTGCGCTTCTTCGATCCGTCCCTGCAGGCGCGGCTGGTGGAGCGCGCGGCGCTGGCCGAGGATCTGCGGGGCGCCCGGGCGCGGGGCGAGCTGTGGATCGCCTGGCAGCCCCAGGTGGACGTGGCAGGCCGCCCCATCGGGGCCGAGGCGCTCCTGCGCTGGCAGCACCCGACCCGCGGGGCCGTCGGCCCGGCCCACTTCATCCCCATCGCGGAAGACACCGGCCTGATCGTGGACATCGGGCTGTGGGTGCTGGAGAGCGCCTGTGCGTGCCTCGCCCGGTGGGCGCAGGATCCGCTGACCCGCGCGCTGCGGCTGTCGGTCAACGTGAGCGCCCGGCAGCTCTATGAGCCGGACTTCGTGCACCGGGTGCAGCACATCCTCACGGCCTCGGGGGCGCCGAGCGGCCGGCTGGTGCTGGAGCTGACCGAGAGCATGGTGCTGCGCGGGGCCGATCGGGCGGGCGCCCGCCTCGCCGAGCTGGTCGCCCTGGGCATCGGCCTGTCGATGGACGACTTCGGCACCGGGTACTCGTCGCTGGCGCTGCTCAAGCGGCTGCCGCTGGCCGAGGTGAAGATCGATCGGGCCTTCGTGCAGAGCCTGCCGGGGGACGTGGACGACGCGGCCATCGTCCACGCCATCCTGGGCATTGGCCGCGGCCTGCACATGCACGTGGTGGCCGAGGGGGTCGAGACCGCCGAACAGCAGGCCTTCCTGGCCGACGCCGGCTGCGTGGCGTTTCAGGGCTACCGCTACGCCCGGCCGATGCCGCTGGACGCGCTGGAGGTGTGGATCAAGGCCCGATCGAGTCGGGGGGCGGGGGGCGGCGACGGGGCGCCCTTGGGGGCGGACGCGGCGCCCGGGATCGTGGACCGACAGCCGGTCATGGGGTAGACGGCGGCAGCACCCCCCGCACCGAGGCCGCCATGAAGCCCGTCGAGTCCGTGTTGATTTCGCCCCCGCCCGCCGATCAGCGCGTGCAGCGGGGCGCCCGTTTCGCCCCCGAGGGCGGGCGCAAGAGCCGCTACACGCTGCCCGATCGGCTGGCGTCGGCGTCCCCGGTGGGGTTCCGCACCCGGGTGTCGATGACCCGCGCCCAGGCGGACGAGGCCCTGGCGCTGCTGGCCCTCGCGCGCCCCACGGCCTTCGGTGAGGCGCCGCCCGTGACGGAGCAGGCGCTCTTCGAGGAGTGCAGCCTGGGCGTGCTGTCGGCCCGGCAGTCCACCAACTTCCGCGGCTTCCGGCAGGTGACCTTCGGGCCGGAGCGCTCGGCGGAGCTGGCCGCGCTGCTGGGGCAGCTGACGGGGCGCGAGGCGGCCCCGCTGGCGGGGGCCCAGTACACCCACCTGGTGCTGGGGCGGCCGTACCGCAACCCGTTCACGATGCTGCTGACCCTGGTCGGGCACCAGCCCCTCACGAGCGCGTTGACCGTGGCCCGCCGCCTGCTCGCGAAGCGGCTCAAGCACATCGACGACATCCCCACCATCGGCTACCTGCCGCACCTGCACGTGGGCATCCTGGCGGACGCCATGGAGCGCGCCGCGATCATCGCGTCGGACGGCAAGCGCCGGGGGCTGGGGCTCATGGCCCCCTTCTGCGGGGCCAGCGCCAAGGCCAACAAGCGCGCGATCCGGGCGCTCGAGAAGCTGTGCGGCCTGAGCGCCGCCGAGCGCGCGGCGGGCTGGCGGCTGAGCCTCGCGGTGCAGGTGGGCGGCGCCATCGACGGCGAGGCCGTGGCCCTGAGCCCCGACACGGCGCGGGTGCTGGGCGCGAACCTGATGGCGTTCCGCAGTGAGCGCATCCAGCCCGGCGTGAACCAAGAGGAGAGCGCGCCGGCCGCGTACCAGGTGCGCCAAGACATGGATCTGCCCGAGGGCTTCAGCACCATGGCCGGGCGGGCGGCCTACAACGCCTTCAGTCACTGGACCGGGGTGGAGCGTGAGGACGGCAAGAGCCTGCTGCTGCTCGACCGCATCGACACGCTGACGCCGGGGGGCAAGGGCCGCCTGCGGGCCATCCGCGGGGCGAACAACGCCATCACCGATCGGGTGGTGAAGGAGATGCCGGCGTGGGCCGATCTGCCCACGGGGCGGGCCTTCAGCCGCAACGCGGAGCGCGGCCGCAAGGCCTTCGCGCTGGTGGGCCAGCGCATCTACATCGGCGGGCTCTCGCGCCCCGAGGTGGAGGCGGCCGGCCTGACCTGGGAGGCCGCCGTGCGGGCGGTCGGGGCGGCCGCTGGCCGATCGGCGCTGTACGCCGAGCTGATGGGCGCGACGGAGGTGCCCGCGGACTGCGATCTGCTGGCCGGGGTGTGCCTGATGGCCGGCCCCGTGAACCAGAACGACATCGGCAAGACCTACTACGGCATGCCCGATCTGCTCGACGAGACCTTCGGCGATCGCCAGCCCACCTCGCTGCTGGTCTGGACCCTGAAGGCCAAGACCGTGGCCGATCCCATCGGCAACGAGGAGCAGCTGATGAACGCGAAGCGCAAGGGGGCGCTGGTGGATCTGCGCCCCGGCCCGCACGAGGTGGTGAGCCTGGCCCGGGGGGGCGCCCGCACGCCGCTGCGGCAGGCGGGCGAGGCGGTCAACAGCGAGCGCGCCTTTGGCGACGTGGGCAACTTCGCGTGCGATCCCGAGGGGCAGCCCATCGCGGGCAACGCCGGGGCGCCGTGGCCGGGGTCCGAGGCCGTCATCTGGGGCTGAGCGCGGGCGCCGGGTGAGGCCGCGGCGGACCCGCGCCCAGCGGATCGATGCGCCGATGACCCGCTGTCAAGGCGACGCGCACAGCGACCGAAGGGGGGGCGCCGAGGTTTTCCTCAGGCTCACGTTGCGGTGGTCGCACCGTGGGCCGTTGTGTCCCGTGGGGCAGGGTACTTCCACCCCCCGCGCGCCCCGTGCGCGCGTTGTGGCACAGGGTCGAACCGAGTAGGCTCCACAGCGTCTTCTGCCGGGTCGGAGTGCCCCATGTCCAAGCCCGAAGCCACACTGGATGAGGTCACCATTCGTTTTGCCGGAGACTCCGGCGACGGCATGCAGCTGACTGGAAGCCAGTTCACCCACACCTCAGCGCTGGTCGGCAACGACCTGGCCACCTTCCCGGACTATCCGGCCGAGATCCGCGCGCCGGCGGGCAGCCTGTTCGGCGTCAGTGGGTTCCAGCTGCACTTCTCGAGCAAGCCCGTGCTGACGCCGGGCGACGCCCCCGACGTGCTGGTGGCCATGAACCCGGCCGCCCTCAAGGTGAACACCGGCGATCTCAAGCGCGGCGGCATCGTCATCGCCAACACCCACGCCTTCACGGCCAAGAACCTGGAGCGGGCGGGCTACACCAGCAACCCCCTCG
>JAUHVS010000442.1 GCA_030424955.1 bacterium
GACCGGGGCCTCTGCGACGCCCCGGGGCTGGGCGATGCGACCGCCGGCGCAGGCGCCGGGGCCCGGTCCACGCCGGGCTCGATGGCGCCCGGTGGCGACGCCCCAGACGGCCCACGCTCACCCACGCCGGGCGCCCACCAGGCCCACGCCAGGGCGGCCACGCCCCCCACCATCAACAGCGCGTTGCGCGTCTTCACTGGCCCGCCTCCACGTTCAGCCGCACCTCACCCAAGCGCCACGTGATCGAGTGGCCCACCTGCACCCGCAGCGTCGCGGGCCCCGCGTCGGCGAAGTCCCAGCGCACGGTGGCCTCACCCGCCGCGGCGTCCACCGCCTCGAGCGCGCACGCCCCGGCGCTGACCTGGCAGCTCGGCGCGACCCCCGCCGCCGGCGCCCAGCGCACCCGCCAGCGGGCCGAGTCGCCCGCCTGCACCGGCCCCACCGGCCCCTCCAACCGCACGGGGGTCAGGGGCACCGCCAGCAGGCCCGAGGGGCCCGCCGCGATCCACGCCACGTCGCCGTTGATGGCCCAGCCGTACGGCCCCGCCCCCGAGGGCGAGAACGCGCCCCCGTCCCGCGGCGCCTGCGGGGCCGGCAGTGACACCGCCCCCACCGCCCGGTCGCCGGGCAGGCCGCCCGGCGCGTCCCACCAGCGCAGGCGCCCGCCGGCCAGCAGCGCCCAGGTCTGCAGCGACGCCTGGTGCAGCAGCCGGCCCGGGGCCCGCGCCGACATCCGGGTCCGGGGCGCCTCGGCCGGCTGCTCGCCCACCACGAAGTCGTAGCGCTGGTCGTCCTGGAACACCGAGAACACGTCGCCCACCAGGGCCGCGGCCGGCGAGGGCGACGTGAGGAACATGAACGGGCTGGGCAGGCCCGGGGGCGCCTGCAGCAGCGCGCCGCCCGGCAGCGCCACCGGCGCCGTGGGATCGCTCAGGTCGAACAGCGCGTAGTCGGCCTGCTCGCTCAGCCACACCAGCAGCCGGCGGGCGTCGGGATCATAGGCGCCGAGCTGGCCGTTGGCCGCGAAGGGCTCGCCCACCGGCGCCGGCGCGCCCCCGCTCAGGTCGTAGACCTGGTAGCCCATGAAGCCCAGGTCCAGCAGCACGTGCAGGGTGTCCAGGCGCCAGGCCGCCTTGGGCTCGCTCGGGAGATCCACGGCGTCACCCAGGAAGAGCGCCCCGTTCGCCCCCAGCCCGATGCGGCGCAGCCGGGCGCTCACGGGGCCCGTGCGCTCGGCGATGGCGCCGCCGGCGCCGTTGACCACCAGCAGGATGGGCTCGTCCGCCAGCGGCGGGTCGTAGGGCGCGAAGCCCTGCGCCTCCACCCCGCCCTCGGTGAGGCGGTAGGTGCCCACGCCGGCGCGGCCGGCCGCCAGGGTGCGGCCGCCGTCCGCGGCCACCACCGTGGGCGCGCGCTCGGCGGCCACGGCGGGCCACGGCAGCCCCCGCGGCACGTCCAGCGCGTGGACGCTGATCACCCCCGGCGCGGCGCCGCTGCCCTCGGCGGGCACCCAGAGCGCCTCCGGGGCCTCGGGCGGCCACAGGGCGAAGGCCCCCGCCGGCGCGTCGGGCCCCGGGAACCCGGGCCCCACGGTGGCGCGATCGGCGCCCAGGGCCACGGCGTCCACCAGCCCGGGCCGCGCGATGGAGATGGCGAAGAGCTGGTCGGACACCGCCGCCAGCGACTGGAACAGATCGGGCTGGGCGAAGTCGCCCGCCAGCGGCGTCACGGGCCCGGGCGTGGTGGGATCGGCCAGCCCCACCCGCAGCAGCCGGAAGGCCACCGGATCGGCCGGCAGGCCCAGCACCAGCAAGCCATCGTCGGCCACCAGCAGGCGGGTGATGCTGTGCCCCGCGACGGCCTCGACGCTACCCCAGACGGCCTCCTGCCCCGTCAGATCCAGCGCCTGGATGCCCTCGGGCAGCGCCTGGGTGCCGGCGATGGCCACGTAGGCGAAGTCGCCGTGCACCACCACGTCCCGCGCCACGCGGCCGTCGGGCACCGTGGTGTCGAAGCGCACCACCCACCCGTCGGGCGAGGCGTCGGCCAGGCGCAGCTCGCCCGTGCGGCGGTTGAAGGCCAGCGCCCGCCCCGCCGACAGCACCACCGTGCCGTCGAAGCTCACGTCGATGGGCAGCGGCGCCAGCAGGGCCGGCGCGGCGGGGTCGCTCACGTCGATGGTGATCAGCGTGCGGCCGTCGCTCAGGAAGCAGGCGCGGCCGCCGTCCACCCCCACGAACCGCCCGGCGGACACCGGGAACTGGCTGAGCACCTGCCGGGTCACGGGATCGATCAGGTGGATCTGCTGGGCCTGCGGCTCGTGGGCCACCACCAGATCGGCGCTGGCGTGCAGGCTCAGCTCGAACTCGCTGATGGCCAGCCGCGTCTCGGCCGGCGCGGGCGGCAACGCCGCGGGCGGCCCGCCCAGGCGCACCACCGTGCGATCGCGGTCCGCCACCGCCCCCTGCCGCACCGTCAGCTCGAAGGTCAACTCCCCGGGCCCATCGGGGGCCAGGAAGCGCGCCAGCGGCCGGTTCGCGTTGACGATCCGCACCGCCGGGCCGCCGATCTGGGTCCAGGTGTAGAAGGCGCCCGGCGGCGCCGCCGAGGCGCTGCCGTCCAGCCAGATCCAGGCGCCCCCCAGCGTGGCCTGGTCGGCCCCCGCCTCGGCCTGGGGCCCGGCGGGCGGGCCGGGCGTGGCCTCCACCGTCGCGGCCGGGCCCTCGTTGCCCGAGTGATCGTAGGCCACCACCCGGTAGCGATAGGTCACCGCCGGATCGGCGGGGCTGTGCAGGGCCGCGTCGGCGAGCCCGTCGAACAGCGGCGCTTCGGGGCCCGCCTGGGGCGCGATGGGCGCCACCGTCACCCGCACCCCGGCCAGATCGGCGGCGTCCGGCAGGGTCCACAGCAGCTGCACCCGCTCCGGGCCCGGCACGGCGCGCAGGGCGGTCACCGCCGGCGGGGGCGCGGCGTCGTCGGGCACGCGCACGGTGCGGCTGCTGGGCAGCGACACCAGGCCGCCGGCGCTCAGCGTGAAGGCCGAGTAGTGGTAGCGCCGCCCGGGCTCGACGGCGGCGTCCACGAACACCCCGGCCCCCCCGCGCGCCACCTCGGCGCCCTGCGCCAGGGTCTGCGGCGCCGTCTGGGTCGAGCGCCGGATCACCACGAGCTCTTCGGGGTTGGCCGCGGGCTGCCACCGCAGGGTGACCGCGCCGCCCGCCGCCTGGGCCTCGAAGCCCCGGGGCGCCGCCGGCCGCGGATCGCCCTCGGGCGCCACCACCACGACCTGGGGCGCGCCCGGCCGTCCCAGCCGGTCGAAGGCCCGCACCAGGTACTCGTAGCGGCGCCCGTTGATCAGCGCCTCGTCGGTGTAGGCGAGCACCGCCCCCAGGGCGAAGCGGGCCGTGCCGAAGCCGTCCACCTCCCGGCGGATCACCTCGACCCGCTCCGCCGCCCGCCCCGCCGTCAGGGTCCAGTCCAGGCGCACCTGCCGGTCCCCGGCCGTGGCCACCAGCGTCTCCACCGCCGGCGGCGGCTGGATGACCAGGTCGCCCACCTGCAGGATGTCGGCCTGCGCCCGCGCCGCGGGGCTCAGGTTGCCCGCGAAGTCCTGGGCGAAGGCCGAGTAGAACTGGCGCCCACCGTCCAACACCTCGTCGGTGAAGGCCTCGCCCGGGCCGCGGTAGACCAGCTGGCCCTCCGCCGGCCCCGGGTGGCGCAGGCCGCTGCGGCGCACCACCACGAAGGCCACGTCGGGCGCGGCGGGGCGCTGCCAGCGCAGGGCCGCGTGCCCCACGCCGGGCGTGGCCGTGAAGCCCGCCACCGGAGCCGGCGGCGCGTTCACCGTCACCGCCAGCGCCTGGGGGCCCGGCACCACCCGATCGCCTGCCCCCAGCGCGAAGGCCCGGTAGTGCCAGGTCTGGCCGGGCGCCAGGCCCTGGTGGGTGGCCGTGTCGGCGACGCCCTCGTAGACCAGGACGCCTTGGGCGGGCGTCTGTGGGGCCACCGTGGCGTCCGCGCGGATCTGCACCCGCTCGAAGCCGCCCGGCTGGCCCAGCGAAGGCGGGTTGGTCCAGCTCAGCACCACCCGATCGTCGAAGCCCTCGGCCGTCAGCGCCGTGACCCCCGCCGGCACCGCGGCGCCCGGCCCGGCCACCGGCCGCCCGTCAAGCCCGCGCTCCACCACCTCGGCCATCTGCGCCGGCGTCAGCGCCACGCCGTCCCAGCGGGCGAGGTCGTCGATGAGCCCCACGAAGGGCGCGCCCTGGCCGCCCGGCAGCGGCCGCGCGATGGCCCGGCTGTCCCCCAGGCTCAGCCGCTCGCAACCCTCGCGCGTGTCCATGAGGCGGCCGTCGAGGTACAGCCCCACCTGCTGCGCGCGCACGTCGTAGGTCACGCCCACCTGGTGCCACTCGCCGGGCGCCACGGGCACCTCGGCGCTCACCAGGCTGCGGCTGAAGACCGCCCCGCACCCGCCCACGCTCACCAGCCGGTTGTCGGCGTCCAGGTCGAGCTGGATCCGCGGCGTGCCGTCGGCGTCGCCCAGGGCCAGCAGCGTGGCCGGCCCGGCGGCCGCCGGGTTCACCCACAGGCTGTAGCTGACGTTCACCACCGGCTGGTTGCTCAGGCTCAGGTCCAGGGCCGCCGCGGCGTCCACCGCGAAGGCCTGCCCCTGCACCCCGGGGCGCCCCGTCTGCACCCCCGCCGCGCCCCAGGTCAGGGCCGCCGCCGGGTCGTCGCGGTCGGCGGCGAAGGGCACGCTGGCCAGCCGGCGCGCGCCCAGGTCCACGTGCTCGTCGTCGAAGTCGAAGTAGGTCAGGCCCACCTCGGGCACCGGCTGGGGCACCTCGCACACCAGGCCGGGATCGAACTCCACCGCCTGCCGGGCCCGGGCGTCGCCCACCCCGAAGGCCTCCAGCAGCACCAGCAGCGGCCCGGCCAGCTCGTCGCGGATGACCTCGTTGGTCCACGAGGGCCCCTGCCAGCCGAAGATGCGCTTGGTGTACGTGTCGAAGGGGAGCTCCAGCACCAGCGAGATGTGGCCCGTGAGCAGCCGCAGCGTCTGCGCCGCCAGGATCCGGGCGCTGAGCGCGTCGGGCGCCACCGCCCGCGGGCCGCCGTAGCCGCCGTCCACCGTCAGCGGGAAGCCCAGGCGGATCAGCGTCACGTCGCCGCGCACCCCGATGGAGGCGCCGGGGATGCCCAGCGAGGCCTGCGCATAGGCCGTGGCGCTCACCGAGGGCTCGATGCGGGTGTGGCTCTCGTCGTGGCCGTCGAAGGGATCGGCGTCGGCGGCGCAGCGGTCGCCCTCGCGCTGGATGTTCACCGCCAGCGCCGCCTGCCCGGCGATGCCCGCCCGCACGGTGACGGGCACCACGCCCACGGTGAAGGTCTTCTCCTCATCGCGCCGGCGCTCGTAGTCCGGGGCGGCCGCGAAGAAGAAGCTGTGGCGCGTCCCCTGGCGGGTGCCGCGCTCCACGTGGCCGGTGTACAGGGCGTTGCCCAGCACCTCCAGGTCGATGGCCGCCGTGTCCCGTGGCCGCCCGGGCACCGGGCTGATCACGCTCGCG
>JAUHVS010000443.1 GCA_030424955.1 bacterium
ACAGGTCGACCACGGCGCGGGCCAGGGCCTCGTCGAGGGGGGCGTAGGCCGAGCCGAAGCGGGTGATGCCGGTGCGGGGGCCGAGGGCCTGATCGAAGACGGCGCCGAGGACCAGCGCGCAGTCCTCGGCGGTGTGGTGGTCGTCGATGTGCAGATCGCCCGTGCAGCGCAGATCCAGGTCGAAGCGGGCGTGCTTGGCCAGGGCGCCCAGCATGTGATCCAGGAACCCGATGCCCGTGGCCACGTGGGCGTGCCCCGTGCCGTCGAGGCTGAGGGTGCAGGCGATGTCGGTCTCGCGGGTGGTGCGCGCGTGGGACGCGCTGCGGGGCGCGGGATCGCTCACGGGGTCGCTCACGGCAGCAAGGCCTCCAGGTCGGTGAGGGCGTCGAGCACCCGGGCGGCGCCCGCGGCGAAGAGGGCGGGCGCCGTGGTCGCGGGATCCTCGCCGGGCGCCACGATGCCCAGGGGCACCACGCCGGCGGCCTTCGCGGCCTGCAGATCGTCGGGGGTGTCGCCCACCAGCCACGCGGCCTGCACGCCCAGGGCCTGCAGGGCGAGGCGCACCGGGGCCGGATCGGGCTTGCGGGGCGCGTCCTCCATGCAGATCACCGCCGAGAACAGCGCCGTGAGGTCGTGCTGGGCCAGGAAGCGCTCGGCGTCGCCCCGGGGCCGCCCGGTGACGATGGCCAGGGGGCGCTCGGCGGCGCGGGCGGCGAGCCAGCCGCGGGCCACCAGCAGGGTCTCGTTGCGCCACAGCCCGCCCTGGTAGGCGGCCTCGAAGGCGTCGGTCACGGCGTCGAGGGGGGCCTCGACGCCGGCCCGGGCGAGCAGCCGCTGGCTGACGATCCAGTCGTTGTTGGCGTCGCCCTCGGCCTTGATGGCGGCGATCTGGGCGTGGTCGACGGTGATCCCGAAGTGGGCACAGGCCGCGATGATGGCGCGGCGGTAGCTGTCGGTGACGTCGGCCAGCACGCCGTCCATGTCGAAGAGCAGGGCCTGGGGCGCCAGGGCGGCCGTCAGGGCGTGGGTGACCCGGTCGAGGTCCTGGGGGCGGCCCGGGCAGGTGACGCGCACGGCGTCGGTGAGGCCGGGCTTGCCGGGGAAGGCGCGCACGCCGATGCCCAGGCCCGCGAGGGCGTCGCGCACCCACACCGGCGCGGGGAGGCGGGCGAACACGAAGTTCGCGGCCTGGCCCTCGGCCACGGCGGCGCCCAGGCCCCGCAGGTGGGCCGTCAGCGCCTCGCGCTCGGCGCGCACGCCCGCGATGAAGGCGGTGGGGGCCGGCAGGTCGAGCTGGCTCTCCACCATCAGCAGCGAGGGGTGGCTGACGGCGTAGGGGGCGCCACAGACCCGCAGCCAGTCGATGAGGCGCGCGGGGCCCACGGCGTAGCCGACGCGCAGGCCGGCGAGGCCCCAGGCCTTCGAGAAGTTGCGCACGGTGACGACGTTGGGCAGGGTCAGCGCCAGGGCCGTGAGGTCGTCGTCGGCGAACTCGACGTAGGCGTGGTCGAGGAGCACGACGCCGTGGGGGAGGGCGGCGCTGAGGGCGCGCAGATCCTCGGCGGTGGCGGTCTGGCCGGTGGGGTTGTTGGGGGTCACCACGGCGACCAGGCCCACGTCATCGCCCAGGCGGTCGAGCACGGCGGCCAGGGGCCACGGGCCCTCGGGCCAGGCCACGCGATCCACGGTGGCGCCGGCCAGCTCGGCGTAGCGGGCGATCATCTCGAAGCTGGGCACCGGCAGGATCGCGCGGCGGCCGGGCTGCAGGCAGGCCTTGCACAGCCGGTCGATGGCGTCATCGCCGCCCGCGGTCACGATGACCTGCGCGGGGTCCAGGCCGTGCTGGGCCGCCAGCCGCGCCTCCAGCCTCCCCGGCGACGGGTAGCGCCGCAGGGCGTCGGGGAAGCGCAGCGCGGGCGCGTCGAGGAGCGCGGGCGGCGGGCGGGCGCCCTCGTTGCCGTCCAGGTGCAGGTCGATGGGGGCGCCGGCGCGGGGCACGGCGTAGGGGCGGGCGTCGCCCACCCGATCGGCGGGGCGCGGCCCTGCGGCGGCGGGCGCGTTCACGGGACGATCTGCGCCAGCTCGCTGACCACCAGATCCACCCCGCCGCAGGCCTTGATGGCGGGGATCAGGCTCGGCAGCAGGTCGCGCAGCACGGCGGACTTCACGGCGTAGCCGGCGTCGCCCGCGAGCTTGGCGACGGTGGGCTCGCGCATGCAGGGCAGCACGTCGATGAGGGCCTGCAGCTGGTCGGCGGGCACGTTGACCTCGAGCATCACCCGGCGGCGGGCCTCGAGCACCGACCGGATGAGCATGGCGATGTGCTCGATGCGGTCGCGCCGGCTGGGATCGTCCATGGCCGCCGGGTTGGCGTACATGCGCGTCGAGGAGCGCATGAGCTCGTCGATGATGGTGAGCTGGTTGGCCACCAGGGTGGCGCCGGTGGCGGTGTTGTCGACGATGCAGTCGGCGTCCTCGGGCGGGAAGACCTCGGTGGCGCCGTAGCTGCGCACGAGCTGCGCGTTGAGGCCCTGCGCCTCGATCCAGCGCTGGGTCAGCCGCACGTACTCCGAGGCCACCACCAGGGGCTGATCGGGCAGGGCGCCGTTCACCAGCAGGTCGGTGGGGGCCGCCGCCACCAGGCGCACGGGGTCGAGGCCGGTGTCGAGCACCTCGACCAGCTCAGCGCCCTTCTCAGCCACCCAGTCGGCGCCGGCGAAGCCCAGATCGCGGGTGCCGGCGTGCAGCATCTCGACGATGTTGTGGGGCTTGAGGATCTTGGTCTCGACGCCTGGAAGTGAGACAGTCGGGCGGTAGTTGCGCCGGCCCAGGCGCACCTGCACGCCGGCGTCGCCGAGCAAGCGGAACACGCCGTCTTGCATACGGCCCTTGGGGAGGGCGAGGCGAATATCGTTGGCCATGTGGTGGGCTCCGTAGCGTGCCAGACGGCACACGTTAGACCAGAAGCAGCGGCCGTGAGCAACGCTCGGGCCCGTGCAAAGACTTGGGGTGGTAGATGATGCGGACGAGGCGCTGGGCGTTGCTGCTGGCCTTGGCGAGCGGCGGCGTTTTGGGGTGTGGCGAGGATGAGGGCCGGGACGCGGCCCGTCGGCGCGCCCAGTCGGCCAAGGACAAGCGCCACGCGCAGGAGAAGGCGGCGGCCGCGGCGAAGGCGGCGGCGGCGGCCGACGCGGCCAAGCGGGTGTACGCCTTCACCGAGCGCCCCAGCTTCACCGGCATCCCCGACGTGCCCGCCGTGGGGCGGGTGCGGGGCGCAGCCTTCGACATCGCCCAGATCGTCATCGAGCCCACGGCCGAGGCCTGGCAGCTGCAGTTCCACGACGTGGCGCTGGCCCGGCCCACGGCGCTGGCCCGCGGCAGCCACCCGCTCGTGGTGACCCTGGACGCCACGGCGCCCGCGAAGGGCAAGCGCTACGAGCGCGCCCTGGCCGCGGGCGGCGCGGTGTGGACCCTGCCCCCTGCGCCCGTCGCGAAGCCGGCGGCGCCCGAGCCGAAGGACAAGGTCAAGAAGCTGCGCAAGGGCCAGTCCGAGGCCACGCCGCCGCCCGCGGCGGCCGCGACCACGGCGGCGCCCGCGGGGCCCAAGACCTGGCGGCCTGAGACGGGCTACGTCATCGAGATCACCGAGTGGAACGTGACGCCCTACGACGAGGGCGGGCCGGCGTTCCAGCAGGGCGGCACCGCGTCCGGCCGGCTGGCGATCGTGATGCGCGGCGCGGACGGCAAAGAGGAGGCGTGGGTGGCCGGGCACTTCGAGGGGGCCCTGGTGCGCTTCATGGGCCGGCCGAGCCTGCCGGTGGTGGCGCCCGCCGAGCCCGAAGCGCCGCCCGCCAAGGGCAAGTAGCGCCGCGGGCCGCCGCGCTTGCGGTGGCGCGCTGGCCGCTGGACCACGCGCTGGCCGCTGGACCACGCGCTGGCCTGTGGACCACGCACAGCGCAGCGGTTTGTGGCACCTTCGAGGGGCATCGCCTTTGGGGGGAGTCCATGCGTCCTGTCTTGATCGGCCTCGTGGGTGGGGCCCTGGCCTGTCTGGTCGCGCCCGCGGCCGCCGTCGCCGCCCCGGAGTTCACCGGCAACCTGCGGCTGTTCGAGATCAGCCAGCCCAACGGGTTCATCCGCAGCATCCCGGCGGTGGAGCGGCCGCAGACGGCGGCGAGCTTCTACGACTACCGCAGCGCGTCGAGCCACACGGGCTTCGAGCGGCGCAACCGCTCGCTGCTGTTCCTGTACCGCAACCTCAACGATGACGAGCTCGCGCTGGTCATCACCCACGGCATCGACGACACCGGCCAGCCCGCCGCGGAGCGGCAGGGCGCCGCGCGGGTGTTGATGGATCTGGACGGCGTGCCCGCGCAGGCCGTGGTCACCCAGAGCGACGACAACGGCACCGAGTTCAGCCTGGGGCGCGAGCCCGAGGGCAACTGGACCTTCAACAACAACACCGACGGGGGCGTGGTCTCGAACCTGCCCATCGACGAGGACTGGGCCATCACGCTGTCGGCGGAGTTCCGCGACGGCATCGACCAGTGGGCCTACTACTTCGCGGGCGAGGCGCAGATCGTGCTGGACCCGGCGCTGCCGGTGACCCTGCGCTCGCGGGGCCAGAGCCAGGGCGCCGACGAGGTGGAGGCCCCCGAGGGCCGCGAGGTCACGCTGTGCGCCTTCGCCACCGACGACGATCCGGCGGTGGCCGCGCTGACCCTCACCTTCCGCTGGCAGGACGGCGCCGAGAGCGTGGTGCCCGCCCGGCCCAATGAGCTGGTGTGCGCGGATCACACCTACCGCGATGACGGTGACTTCGCCGTCGAGATCGAGGCGGTGAGCGACCAGGGCGAGCGGGCCAGCAAGCGGGTGGCCGCGCGGATCCTCAACGTGGCGCCGACGGTGGACGCGGGCGGGCCCTACGCCGGCGACGAGGGCGTGGCGATCCGCCTGACGGCGGCGCTGGTGGCCGATCCCGGGCTGGACGACACCCACCAGGCGCGGTGGGACATCGACGGCGACGGGGTGTTCGACACCGACTGGGCCGACGCGCTGTTCGTGGACGCCGTGTACCCCGACAACGGCGAGTTCGAGGCCGTGGTGGAGCTGCGCGACGACGACGGCGGCGTGGGCCGCGACACCGCCACGGTGACGGTGGCCAACCGCCCCCCGCGCATCGTGGACGAGCCCCCCGCTCAGGCGGACGCGGGCAGCCCGTGGGCCCACGACTTCGACGTGGAGGACGCCCCCGGCGACACCCACACCTGGCGCATCGTGGCGGGGCCGGCGGGCGCCGAGATCGATGCCGACGGGACCCTGCGCTGGACCCCCGAGGACGGGGACGTCGGCGAGGTGGTGTTCGTGATCGAGGTGGCCGACGACGACGGCGCCACCGACCAGGTGGAGCGCGTGGTGACCGTGCGCCCGGACGCTGATCGCGACGGGGTGCCCGACGGCGACGACAACTGCCCGCTGGTGCCCAACGCCGACCAGGCGGATGGCGACGGGGACGGCGTGGGCGACGCCTGCGACAACTGCCTTCAGCTCGCCAACGCCGATCAG